>JBDTIR010000173.1:0-7501 GCA_039936275.1 Isosphaeraceae bacterium
CGAAGCCCTCGCCGCGAGCCGTCCCAGCCTGATCACCAACGCCTGCCACTTCCCAGAACTGGCCAGGGCCGAAGGCGGGCTCGTCGTTCCGCCCACGGTCGAAGGCGTCACTCTGGGCCTGCGCGACCTGCTCGAACGCTCACCCGCTGAGCGAGCCGAACTGGGTCGCCGAGGCCGCGCCCTGGTCGAGCGCGCGTACACCTGGGACCGCCAAGGGGAACGGCTCGCCGACCTCTATCGCTGGGTCGCCGGCGGCGGACCAAAGCCTGAAGTATTGGTTGATTAATTCATCGATCGGTCGTTGGTCAAGAATGGAAATCGAGACCTCACCCATGCCAATACCCCGTTCCGCTCGTCGGGATGATCCCGACTTATCGACCATGGACCCGCGACCAGGCACCAACAGCCAATCGTCCTCCAGGGCCAAGGTCAGTGTGCTCGTGCCGGTCAAGAACGAGGCCGAGAACCTGCGAAGGTGCCTGCCGGCCCTGGCCTGGGCCGACGAAGTGATCGTCGTCGATAGCCAGAGCACCGACGACACCGCCCGGGTTGCCGAAACTCAAGGCGCCCGGGTCGTGCAGTTTCACTTCAACGGCTCCTATCCCAAGAAGAAGAACTGGGCCCTCGACCACGTCCCGCTCCGCAATGAGTGGGTCTTGATCGTTGACGCCGATGAAGTCGTCGTTCCCCTTCTCGCCGAGGAAATTATCAGGCGCACAAGTCTTGATGAAGCCGACGGTTTCTACCTCAACATGAAATACTACTTTTTAGGCAGGCGGATTCGCCACTGCGGCTACGCCGAGTGCTGGAACCTACGGCTGTTCAAGCACAGGCTCGGCCGCTACGAACGTATGCCTGTCTCTCCAGGAGTGGTCACGGGAGACAACGAAGCTCATGAACACGTCGAGCTGAACGGACGCGCCTTGCGTCTGGTGCATGAACTCGACCATTACGCCTATCCAACCATCAGCGCCTGGGTCGAAAAGCACAACCGCTATTCCACCTGGGAAGCGGAGATGTACGAGCGGTTCTTGCGTGAAGCGGTCCCGACGACGATCGGCCCCGGCAAACGATTCAAACGCAGGCTCAAGAAACTCTATCTTCGGCTGCCGATGCGTCCCTTGATTCGATTCGCTTATGCCTATATCATCCGATTGGGATTTCTTGACGGCAAGCCGGGGCTGGTCTTTTGCGGGCTCTTGGCCTTCTATGAGTTTCTCTCGGGGGCCAAGGTTTATGAGCGGCGGGTGGCGACCCGGACGTTAGGGCTTTGCGAAGGGGTCGCACCGGTCTCGGAGGTCGGCCGGCGGGTTGGCTCAGCCTCCATGATCCGCCGGTAAAGGTCCGCCAATCGGTCGGCTTCCCGATCAGGGGCGAAGTCACGCGCGACCCGCTCTCGACCGCGACGGCCGAGGTCGCGGGCCCCGACTGGATCAGCGAGGAGGTCGAGGATCGCCCGGGACAGGGCGACCGGATCGCCCGGGGGAACGAGCCGACCTCCTTTGACGCCGTCGAGCCAGCAGCGCAGGCCGTCCACGTCACTGACCACCGCCGGCACGCCGTGCGCCAGGGCCATGGCCAGGCAACGGCCGGTGTTGGGAACCCGAGACGGTTGACAGAAGACGTTGAGCACCCGCCAGAACGACGACCCGTCGCCCGGCGTCGTCGCAAACGTGACCCGGCCGACCACCCCCAGACGCTCGGCCACCCGGCGCAAGTCCGCCTCGGCCGGTCCTTCGCCGGCAATGACAAACTCGGCTTCCAGGCCGCTGTCAACAATCCGCCGAGCGGCACCCAGAAAGGCCACCAGACCTGACCCGGAGACCAAGGGGGCTGAGGCCCCGACCACAGGCACCCGGCCGGTCTCGCAGGGGGCCGGCTCGTGCTCGGGGATCGCGATCCCGGGGGGCACGATCATGATCCAGTTCCCGGGCACGCTCAGGCTGCGCGCCAGGTCGTCGGCCAGGCCGACCGAGGTCGCCACCAGGGCCCGGCACCACGGACGGCTCAGCCGGAGCCGACCCCCGACGGGAATGTACTCCTCGACCGTCTGCACATAAGGGACTCGCCACGACTCGGCCAGGGCCAAGGCCGCCGCGTCCATTTCCGCCCCCAAGGCGTGCAGCAGGTCGGGCCGCCCCGGGCCATCGGCCGACGCCAGCCGGCGAACCGCCCAAGGACGTCGCCAAGGGCTGCCCAAACCAGGCGCCTCAATGACTCCAGGCGCCCCGTCCCAGGAGGCCGCCCCGGCAACACAGACGACCTCGATGGTCAAGTCCTTGCACCGAAGCGCATCGACCAAGCCGCGAAGCCGCCCGGCCTCGCTCGCGGTCAAGCGACCGGCCAGAAGCACCACCCTCATCGCGGCGTCGGCCATCGGTCTCCCTCCGGTTCGATCCGGCCTCTTTTTGTCGACCTAACTTCAGGCGGCAACGTCAACAACATCCCCGCGATCGTTGAACTGGCCCCTTTCCTTGAACCCGTTTCAGGATACAGGACCAAAGGGGCCAAGCTCAGCAACCGGAAAGGGCAGCGATGCCGACCATTTGTCAACCCCCTGCACGGTCTCGAGACCGGGCCGTTCTCGGCGGCCCGTCGGCAACCTCGGCGTCAAGGAAGACGAGAAGCTCGGTCGTCGTCGGCACGGTGCCGGGGATGTGCATGTTGAATAGCCCCCCCTTGGACTGAAGGATGCCCGGCTGAATCCCCGAGGAAATCAGCAAGGTCTGACCCAGCTTCCAGTTATGGATGGTCTGGTTGAATCGGGCCTCGCCGGCTTCAGGGACGTCAATCGACATGTCCACCGGGCCAATCTCGCGACGAGTGAGGATCTTGGTCGAGTGCAACCGCCGTACCAGATTGACTTTAAGGTCAATCGCGGCGTCGATCACGTCGCCGTCATAGTTCAGGAGCGGGCTGAGCCGGAGCGTGACCCCTTCTTCCAGTTGCGCCGTGCCTGGCTGAAACCCGAGCCCCACGGCGCTATCGCGACGAGGGCCGTCGATGTAGGTGATCGGCGGATTCGACGCCAGCTCGACCTTGAGCGTCTGGCCGTTGACGATCTTGGTCGAACGGTCATACAGAGATTTAAAGCCCTGATAGATCGCCATTTGCGCCCGGACCATCGCAGCGTCCTGCATCTTCAAGACCCAGGCTTGCTGACCTTGCGGACCACTGCCCGCGGAGGTCATCCGAGTGTAGACCAGGTATCGCCAGCGCGGGTCGGCGGCGGAGACGACGTGGACCCTGATCGTGAGGAAGTCGGCCTGCGCGTCGGTGAACTGCTGGACCATCTGATCGACGATCTTGAGCGTCTTGAGATCATGGTACGCCCGCAGTTGCGCCCTGCTGGCGCAGAGCACGGCGATCTTATCGCCATGCCAGGCCGCTGACCCCGTGCGGCGGAAGATCCACTCGATCAAGGCGTTCTGGGGCGTGGTGTCGGCGCTATGCGGCAGGCTGGTATAACGGGTAATGTCATAAGTGCGCAAGGACTGGCCGGACTCGACCGGGAAGTTCGCCGGCAGTCCTCCGCCAGGAGTGAGCGGGGCGTCGATGGGTTCGTCGTCTTCCAGGGCCGCCAGGTCGTCGTCGCGGCGGGGGGCCCGGAACGATCCGGCCCGACGTCGACGAGCGGGCGGCGGGTCCAGGTCATCATCACCGAAGGACTGAGCGAGTGCCCGCGCGGGCCAGAGGCCGCCCGAGAGCATGGTCAGCATCAAGGCTGTGCGCCGGTTCATTGCCAGGGGCCTCCTTGCCGGGCTGGCGTCGTGTCAATCGATCAATAGAAGTGAGCAACTGCAAAGGTCGGGTCAACCCGTCTTTGGCCGGTGCGGCCTTGGCCGATCCACCGCTGTTCTTATCAGACCAAGGCGATTGGCTCAACCCCAAACTCAGGGTCAACGGCCGTTCGGTTCGTAACGGCCGATCAGGAGGCTGGCGTTGTGGCCGCCGAAGCCGAAGCTGTTGGACATGACCCGATTGACCCGGACCTCGCGCGCGACGTTGGGGATGTAATCAAGGTCGCAGCCCTCGTCAGGGTGGTCGAGGTTGATCGTTGGCGGCAGGACGCCGGTCTGGATCGCCAGGGAACAGGCGACCAGCTCAATGCCGCCGGACGCGCCCAGGGTGTGGCCGAGCTGGCTCTTGGTGCTGGAGACCATCAGGCGAGCGGCGTGCGGGCCGAAGACGGTCTTCATCGCCTTGGTCTCGGCCAGGTCGCCCAGGCCGGTGCTGGTGCCGTGGGCGTTGATGTAGCCGACCTCTTCGGGGTTACAACGGCCGTCCTTCAGGCAGTCGGTCATCGCCTTGGCGGCCCCTCGACCTTCCTCATCGGGGGCGGTGATATGCGAGCCGTCGCTGGACATGCCGTACCCGAGCATCTCGGCGTAGATCCGCGCTCCGCGAGCCAGGGCGACCTCCTCGGCCTCCAAAATCAGGATGCCGGCCCCTTCGGCCAGAACGAAGCCGTCACGGTCGTGGTCGAACGGTCTACTGGCGCGTTGGGGGTCGTCGTTGCGGGTCGAGAGCGCCCGCAGGGCGGCGAACCCGCCCAGGCCCATATGGGTGATGGCCGCCTCACTCCCGCCGGTAATCATCACGTCGGTCCCGCCGCCTTGGATCATCTTGAAGGCGTCGCCGATCGCGTTGGCCGCACTGGCGCAGGCGGTCGCGATGGCCGTGGTCGGCCCCTTGATGCCGTAGTAGATTGACACCTGTCCGCTGGCGGCGTTGACCATCAGCTTGGGGATGGTGAACGGGCTGATCTTGGACGGCCCCTTGGTCATCATGATCGTGTGCTGGGATTCAAACTCGCTCAAGCCGCCGATCCCCGAGCCGATGAAGACCCCGGCTCGATACGGCGGCAAGCTCGCCAGGTCGATCCCGGAATCGGTCACGGCCGACACGCTCGCGGCCAAGGCGAACTGGGCGAACCGATCCAGGCGACGGGTTTCCTTGACCCCAAAGCGAGCCTCAGGGTTCCAGTTGAGCACCTGGCCGCCGAAGTGGACCTTGAAATCGGTCGTGTCGAACAGGTCGATCGGCCCGACGCCGCTCTTGCCGGCGCAGAGGTTCGTCCAGTATTCGTCGAGCGTATGCCCCAGGGACGTGACGACGCCCAGGCCCGTGATAACGACGCGGCGAGACATATCGAAGGCGATCCTTTTCTCTATCAAACAGTTGCGAATCAAGGGCGAGGGAGGACTCAAGTTGGCTTGGGGGGTTTCGCCGTCCAGCCGTAGAAATACTGCGCGACCTGCTCAACCGTGGAGAGCCGCTCGGCATCCTGATCGGGGATCGTGATGCCGAACTCCTCCTCGAGCGCCATGACCAGTTCGATCGTGTCCAGGGAATCCGCGGCGTCGATTTCGACGAGGTCGAGCCCGGGGACGATCTCGCCCCTGGACCGTCCCGCCCACTCGGCGACGATCCGGACAACCCGGTCGCGTACCGAGGGCGGCAGGTGGTTCCATCCCGGCGGATCAAGACCGCCCGGATCAGTCACATAAGGCACTATTTCGAATGTTCTTCAATATAGAAGATAGCCTGGCCGACGGTCTGGATCTTCTCGGCCTCTTCGTCAGGGATGGTGATGTCGAACTCCTCTTCGAACTCCATCACCAGCTCGACGGTATCGAGCGAGTCGGCGCCCAGGTCATTGACGAAGGAGGTCTCCCGCGAGATCTGGTCCTTGGCCACGCCCATCTGCTCGCTCACGATTTCGATCACACGCTCTTCCACTGACACGGGACAGCCTCCCCTTTATCTCTCTATGAGTCCACGGCCGGCCCGCGTCCACCGCGGCAAGCATTCCGGTCCCTGGCTCCGGTGATCGACCTCAAACAAACCTTTGAAACGGTCGGCCTCCGAGCCGTTGGTCAAATGACGACGCCCGTGCATGTTTGGCCGGGTCTTTCCCCAAGCGATTGGGCCATCGGCCCCGGAACGATCCACCCAAACGAGCACGGCGAACCGGCTTCAAGCGTCTCAAGTTAGCAACCCGGCGGGGAAATGTCCATCGGGTTTCGCGCTTTGAATTCAGAATGCCGGCAGCCGATGCGAAAACTCGCGATTCCCGCTGATCCGCAGTCCGCAATTCTCGTTCCGCGGTCGGCTTAAGCCGTCATACCGCCGTCCACGGCGATCACCTGTCCGGTCAGGTAGCCGGCCCCTGGCCCTGAAAGGTAGCAGACCAGATCAGCGATGTCTTCGGGCTGGCCCAGTCGATTGACCGGCACCCGTTCCTTGACTTCGGCCTTGAGCTTCTCGGGCAAGACGTTGGTCATGTCCGTCATGATGAACCCGGGGGCCACGGCGTTGACGGTGATGTTTCTCTTGGCCAGCTCGCGAGCGATCGTCTTGGTGAAGCCGATCACCCCGGCCTTGCTCGCCGAGTAGTTCGCCTGCCCGGGGTTGCCCATCAGGCCGGAGATGCTGGTGATGTTGACGATCCGGCCATATCGCTGGCGGATCATCATCGCCCCGACGCCTCTGCAAAACAGGAAAGTCCCCTTGAGGTTGGTGTCCATCACTTCGTCCCAGGCCGCGTCCTCCATCCGGAGCATCAGGCCGTCTCGGGTGATCCCCGCATTATTCACCAGGACGTGAATCTTGGGGAACTTCGCCTCGACCTCTTCAAGAATCCGGGTCACGTCTTCCGACTTGGCGACGCTGCCGGCGAATCCCTCGGCCGTGCCCCCCGCCTCGCGGATGGCGCTCAAGGTCCCTTCCAGCCCTTCGAGCGTCCTGGCCACCGCCGCGACCGAGGCGCCGCACTCAGCCAGACGGAGCGCGATCGCCCGGCCGATCCCGCGCGAGGCACCCGTCACCAGGGCGGCTTGCCCGCTCAAATCCACCTTGCAGCCCGGTTTCGGCGTCTCGGCGTCGGCCATCGCGGAACCCATCCTTTAAATCGGATCAATCGAAGAAAGTGAACATTGCCGGAATCCCTGCCGGAACTTGGAGGGTTTGACCTGTTATAATCGCGACGCTCACCGCCGATCAATCCCAATCGTGAAAGCCGACCAAGGTGAAACAAACATTTTTTTACATGCAGACCTCTTTTCAATAAGGGGCGAGCGTCCCGCAATTCGGCCGGTTTCTGATTTTGAGAGAATAATCCAGGCCGCTGGCGCGTCGTACCTTTTGCGTATGGAGGCCGGATCGTCCATGGGTGAAGCGAACGAACAGCCCTGGCGGCGGACGGCCCTTCAGTCACCGTCCAGCCCTGGAACGATCGATCGATCGCGGGTCGCGGCCCTGTTTGACGAACATGGTCCTGAGTTGCGTCGGTTCATCCTGGGAGTCGTTCGTGATCCCGATCTGGCCGAGGACGTGGTGCAAACCGCGTTCACCAAGGCGGTTGAGCAAGGCCACACCGCCCGGGACGGCTCGCTCAAGAGCTGGCTGTTTCAGGTTGCCTATCATGAGGCGATCACCGCCAAGAGGCGGCAGGTGGTGCGAGATCAGGCCGGTTCTCGGCTCGCCGCCCTGGGATGGC
>JBDTIR010000174.1:0-8381 GCA_039936275.1 Isosphaeraceae bacterium
TGTATCCGTCCACGCCGAGCCCGTTCGTCGCCCTGGGCGGCAATGGTGACGAGAGGCAGAGGCGCGAGGTCTGGGACCTCCGCGACGGTAAGCGGGTTGGCGGCCTGATCGGCAGGCTTGATCTGAACCGTCCGTTGGCCCTCAGTCCAGACGGGAAATACCTTGTCGGCCACGCCAACAAGGTGCCCAGAGTGACCGCCATCTGGTCCACAACCGACGGCAAGCTCGTCGGCGAGATCGAGGACGGCAAGAACATCCCCGACGTGATTGACTTCGCCGGCCCTTCGCGGGTCGTGATCGCGACAACCCACGCCAAGGAATTTCACGTCTGGGACTTCCAGACCGGCGCGGATGCGGTCCAGTTCCAGGCCCCCGAAAACTACGCCAGGGAATCCGTCGCCCTCAGCCCTGGCCGACGCTACATCGCCTTCGCGACCGACCGAAACGGCGGCCGGTTGTGGGTTTACGACCTGACCGACGGCTCCCTGGCCGGTGAGACCGAATTGCCTCGGAACGGCAAGCCGTTCGGGCTCAACTGCAAGGGGCTCGCCTTCTCGCCGGACGGTAGGGAACTGGCCGGAGTCTTCGAACGGGCCTTTGACGGCTGGCACATCCTGGTCTGGGACCTCGCCAACGGCAAACTTGTGGCCGATCACCTTGGCACCGGCAACGACCCGTTCGGCAAGAAACGGTTCTATGAAGGCCGGCCGCTTCAGTGGCTCCCCGATCAAACCGGCTGGCTCGTGTTTGATGAGGCCGTCGTCGAACGCCAGAGCGGCCAGAGGGTCTGGTCCTTACCATTTGACCGTGACAAAGGGATGGAAGAGTCGTCCAGAAAAATCATCGACGCCGACCGCGCCTTGGTCGTCGTCAAAGCCGGCAACCGCAAGACGCTCCGGACGGTCCCCTTGCTCAAGGAGAAGATGCAGGCCGCGATCGGCCTCGCCAAATCCGGCGGCAAGGCGATCGACGCCCTTTTGCCCCCTTTGAAAGCGGCTGACCGCGCCGCGGCCAAACGGATCGCCGCTCCTTCGGGTGCGGTCGCCTGGTCCGCCAAGGCTGACCCGGGCACCTCGGGCAAACCGTTGAGCAAGACGCCGATCCGTTTGCGAGTCAGGGACAATGAGGTCGATAAGGTCCTCTTTTCTAATCCAGACGTCGCCCAGGCGGCCTTGCAGATCATTCCAGGCGGCAAGACGTTCCGTCCCGAAGCCTCGCAAGAAGGAGCCGCGCCGCATTCGATCGAACGGTATGATCTGGTCAAAGGCAAGTTACTCGGCAAGTTCGATGTCCCCGCCGTCAGCAACCTGATCGCCTTTAGCCCCGACGGTACGCGCGTCTTGCTCAACGACGCTAAAGGTCGCGATCGACTCGACGTGATGGATACCGACGGCAAGCACCTCGTCGGCTGGCGTCCTTATGACGAGGACTCCGGCGACGACCAGGCCGTGCTCTGGGCGGACTTTCTCGACGCCGACCGCGTCCTGACGGTCAATCAGAAGGGGACGCTCGTCCTCTGGACCATCCCCGACTGCAAGGCCGTTTACGTCATGACCGACGCCTGCCAAGGGGCCCCGGTCTTGAGCCCCGGCCGAGCCTCTCTGGCCGCGTTCGGCCGCGACACCCTCTTTATGATCGACCCGGCGACCGGCGCGATCCAAGCAGGAGGGGCGATCCCCTCGACCTCGACGCCGAACCTCGCCGGCCTGAAAGCCGCCGCCTTCCGTCGCGACGGTCAAGAACTGGCGGCCCTGGTCAACGGCCTGATCGTGCGCTGGAACATGGCGACCGGGCAGACTTTGGGGGACTTTCCGCTTCCGATGACCCAGGCATCCACGCTCGAATACGCCAGCCCCGCGTTCCTCCTGGTTGACAACAAAGCGTTGGTGGATCTCGACCATGCGCGGATCGTCTGGAATTATGCCGGCGGCACGCACGCCAAGGGCAGCCCCGACGGCGCTCACTGGTTCATCACCGCGGGCGTTCCGGCCTCCTTGGCGGCGATCGACCTGCCCGAGAAAAAGGTGGCGACTCTGGTCGCCTTGGCGTTCGACCCCAAGACCAAGGGTCTGCTCGGTCCGGGGGCGAAGGTCACGATCCAAGTCGTTGGCAACCCCCCTCGCAACGCCGACCTGTTCCGCCGTTCGATCAACGACGGCCTTGCCGCCAGGCTCGGAACCCTGGGCGCATCGGCCGCCGACGGTCAGAAGGTCCGCCTGGTTGCGAGCTTCCGAGAAAAGGACACCGGCCAGACCGTTCAGCTTCGCGAGATCGGCCGGGGCCGTGGCACCAAGCAGATCGCCCTTCGCTCGCTCGATGGCGAACTCAGTTTGAACGACGACCAAGGGGCCCCGCTCACCCTCGGCCACGTCTCCTCCAGCATGAAAACCTTCGGAATCACCCACCTGCCCCCTGGCGAGACCGATCCGGAAGGATTCCTCCGCCAGCAGATGTGGGACCACGTCCGCGACCAGTTAAGCGGTGCCTTGCCGATCTTCGCGGCCAGAGGACCAGGCGGGCCGATCATCCTGCCCGGTCAGACCAATCTCAACACCCCTGGGCGCTGAGATTGACCCGGAGAGATTCGACCCCTTGGACCTTGATCCCGGGAAAACCGCTCGGGATTAGAGATCGCTTTATCTTGTTGACTCAAAAGAATTTGAGTCGGTCTTGCGTCCTGAATTCCGTAAAAACCCTAAACCGTGGGACGCCAGGCTCTTCCCATTTAGGGAGGATCTGGTATAATCCCAAATGTACAGGACGCGCCGTGGAGCACCGGTAGCTCGCCAGGCTCATAACCTGGAGGTAGTAGGTTCGATTCCTGCCGGCGCAATCCACCTTTTTTGACGTTTGATCGAAGTTTGCCATCGCAGGCCTTGATTCAGGTCGTCTGTTGAAGTTGGAAATGTTCAGGGCGCGCCGTGGAGCACCGGTAGCTCGCCAGGCTCATAACCTGGAGGTAGTAGGTTCGATTCCTGCCGGCGCAATTGAATTCAATGAACAACGCTCGGCCGGTGTTCCCAAACGAGGGAACACCGGCCATTGTGCTTTTCTGGTGGATCAGTTCGGCCCTCAGCGAACAAAACGCCCTTGCGGCTGATCCGAAGCTGGGTCAAACTCGATTGGGAGGGGACTCGCTCGGACCTATTTTCGCCGATCTCGATGACCGAGGAGGACCGTCGCGTGAGGAAGGAACGCCGATACTGGCTGTTCAAGACCGAGCCCAACTGTTTCTCGTTCGCCGACCTCTGGGCCGCACCCAACCGGACGACCGGCTGGGACGGCGTGCGGAACTTCCAGGCGCGTAACATGTTGCGCGATCAGGTTCAGGTCGGCGACGGCGTCCTGTTCTATCATTCCAACGCCAAACCGCCGGCCATCACCGGCCTGGCCGAGGTCGTCCGCGACGGACACCCCGACCCGACCGCCTTTGACCCGACCGCCCAGCACCACGACCCCAAGAGCGACCCCTCAAACCCGACCTGGTTCCAGGTCGCTATCCGCGCCCTGCGGCCGATCGCCCCCCCTTTGGGCTTGCCGATGCTTCGCGAAGTGCCCGACCTGGCCCGTATGGAACTCCTGCGCAAAGGCAGTCGCCTGTCGGTCCAGCCCGTCTCGGCCGAGGAGTGGGCGACCATCCTCGACCTCGCCGGGGACGATTGAGCCGCCCTTTGGAAATATCAGCCACAGAGAGCAATAAATAAGCACGGCACTGATCTTTATTGGTCCTGGAGACTCTTGAATCCTCAGCGCTCTCTGTGGCATGATCCGATATTTCGAGGGCGTCAGTCCGACCCGATCACGGAGCGGGGTTGGTCACGGCCGAGGGGCTGTCGTCACCTCCACGCATGGTGGCCTCGCTGATCCCGATGGCCAGGTTGCCGGCCGAGGTATCGTGGAGGGTGACACAATAATTGCCGTCGGGGAAGACGCCCCAGGGGGCCGAAAACAGGTTCTTCTGATACAGGCCGAGACTCTCCTCAGTGACCGGCGCGAACGGTTGCCCGGGCGTCTCACCGAAATTCAAGGCCGCCGGGTCAAAGTCAAAAATCAGGCCGTCGGCCAACCGCTCAATCCGACAGACCAACGACCGCCCGGGGTCGCTGACGAACCGGATTCGCAGACCGACCTGAAGCGTCGAACCATTCATTTGCATACCCATAAACAAGATCATAAATAACCTTCCTCACTCAGGCAAAACGGCCTGATCCTTCTCACCCGTCACACGTGGACGGTCCAACGGGTCTGACCAAAATCTCTGACAAACAGGACGCGCCATCATGTCTCGGATTGAACACGTTGCCCTCTTCGCCGCCGACCCGGCCGCATTGAAGACCTTTTACGAAGAGGCGTTCGGCCTCCGGGTCGTGGTCGACAACCGCCACACCAACCCCCCTGGTTACTTCCTGGCCGGCGACGGCGGCTCGGCGCTCGAGGTCATCGGCCGTCCGGCGAACCAACCGGCCGTCAACCAGCGCCACGTCTGCCACGTCGCCTTTCAGGTCGAAGACTACCATGCGGCCAGAGCCGATCTCGAACGCCGAGGGGCTCATTTCGAGCCCGACACCGAGGTCCTCAACGACTCCACCCGCACCGGATTCTTCAACGACCCCGAGGGCAACCGCTGCCAGATCGTCTGGCGAAGCCAGCCGCTGGGCCAGTAACCCGCCGAAACGGGTTCGAGAACGCCCAGGCCGGACTCCGAACCGACCGGGGATGAGGCTCGCGAATGATCCATGCATCAAAGAGATGCTCTGACCGCAGACCGGAGACGCCCGGCTCGCCGGAATTTGATTGTTGATCGTTCACGGCTGTAATCCCCCTTTTGGCTAATTCCCAACAATCCCAGGGCATACGATTCACCTAGCATCATCGCCAAGGTTTCCGCGCCCTTATCGCGTTTTTCCCAACACGATCAAAACCAAGGGCCAGAGTGCCAGGGTCTCGAGGGCGTCGTCGGGCGGTAGAGCGGCGTTGCCCCGGTCACGAATCCAGGCCCTCCAGTGGTCGGCCCGGTCCGGATCAACGAGCGATTCCAGCAAGATCGGTCGGTCGTTACGCGCGGCCAGGGTCAGGTGCTGGATGATCGCGGCAGGCTCCAAACCTCGGATCGCGGCGGCCTCGTTCAGGGTGAACCCGCGCTCCACCAGCCGCCAGGTCCATTCTTCAATCGGCACGTGAGTTGACGTTGTTTGGCTGTGTGAAGACTCCCGGGAATTGTTGGGCCAAGGGTGGGTCGAAGCCGTCGGAGGGTCGATTTCACGACCAAGGTCGGGGCGCTGGGGTTTGGGATTGGAACCATGTGCTCCCCCGGCACCCGCGATCGTCGCCAGCAACGAGGCCCCGTAGCGCTCCAGTTTCGCCGGCCCGATTCCCTTGATCGCCGCCAGGGCTTGAGGAGTGACGGGACGCTCTCGAAGCATCGCATCGAGAGTTTCGTTACTGAAAATATAGGCGGGCGACAGCCCCGACTCCCGGGCCCAGCCCGTCCGCAATTCTCGGAGCCGCTGGCGCAAGGCGTCGTCGCTCGTGGTCTCGAACGATTCGGGCCGTTCGGATTCCTCGATCGGCTCATCGCCCCAATCGCCTGTTGGTTCCACCGGCGCGTCTTGACTGGAACGGGAAGCCCCTGTCCTTGGCAGGCGCTGAAGGCCGCCAAGGCGGACCTTGGACGCGAGGTCGTCCGGCAAGTTCAAACTGGGGCCGCCTTCGCCACGGTCGCGGAGGTAATCGCGCCCGAGTGGGGTCAGGGTCACGACCGGGCGGAACCGATCAACGTCTTGATATTCAACCAGGCTGGCCGCCGCCAGGGCGTCGAGAATCCGCACGACCTCAGCCTGCTTGAAATCCCCAAGGATGCCGAACGTGCTCAACTGCGTCAGGTTCCAGCGGTCCATCTTTTCTGCCGAGGAACCCGTCAACATCTGCGCCACCACGGTTTTGCCGAACCGCCCTTTAATCCTGGCGACGCCGGAAAGCACCTTCAAGAGCACCTCGCGACCGGCAAGTGTATCGATCTCCAGGTCCTGACCAGGCCCCGGCTTAGCCTCGTTTCGACCCTCGCAGTTGTCGCACCGCCCGCACTGCGTTGTTTCGTGGTCGCCAAAATAATTGAGGATATATGACCGTCGGCAAGATTTCGCTTCGGAATATTTGATCATTCGATCAAGTTTATCGTATTCTTGCCCCTTGCGCTGGTGGAGCGTGGCGAAGTCAATCGTCAGGTCACGCGAGCGTTTACCCCGGTCGAGAATCCGCACGGCGTTGCCGCGAAACGGCGGAACGTAATCGACGGGCAACTCCCGGGTGATCGCCTTCAAGGCCCGCCCGAGGGCCGGTCGGTCGAGCCCCAACGCTTCGGCCAAGTCGTCAGGGTGGAAATAGACGGGTTCGCCGAACCGGCGGTTGACCAAGCCTTCGAGCCCCGTCAGCACGATCCGCTGCACATGGGCCTGCGTGCCAAGCCGATCGACCAGCCCGGGCTCGTCGGCTTCGGCATTGATCCGGATGATCGCCATGTTCTCCCTGGGGCGGAACCGCTCCAGGGCCCCTGCCCCTTCCAGGAGCTTGAGCGCTGTGCCAACCGCCCCCTCGGCCTGGTCGATGTGGATCGCTTCGCGAATCTCCGCCTGGGTTAACTCGATTGGATCGGCGTCAATTCCGCGCAAATAATCATAAACCCGGTAAACGACGTCGGGAGGCGGATACTCGTTTTCAATGAAAAATTCTTGTAAGTACCGATCACCGGGGGCGTACAGAAGTACGCAATCGGCAGGCTCACTGTCGCGACCGGCGCGGCCGGCTTCTTGATAGTAGGCTTCCAGGGTTCCTGGCATGTTGTAATGAACAACCAGGCGGATGTCTGGTTTGTCCACGCCCATGCCGAAGGCGTTGGTGGCGACGACCACCTCGGCGTCGTCAGACATGAACCGCTCTTGCGCCTCGGATCGGTCGTCACGGCCCAGGCCGGCATGATAGACGACCGTCGGCCGGTGCAGCTCGGTTTGCAGGAACCGGCCGATGTCTTCGCACCGCTTGCGGCTTGACGCATAAATAATGGCCGACCCTGGATTGCGCTCAAGCGCCGAGGCCAATGCGGCCAGCTTGTCGGGTTCCCGGCGGGCCTGGATCACCCTGTAGGTTAAATTAGGCCGATCAAACCCGGTGACGAACTGCGCCGGTTCGCGCAAATCAAGCTGGTCGGCGATGTCCCGGCGCACCAGATCAGTCGCCGTGGCGGTGAGGGCGATGCATGGCGGCATCCCCAACGACCGCCTGGCCTGGCCGAGTCTGGCGTAATCGGGTCGGAAATCGTGCCCCCATTCGCTGATGCAGTGCGCCTCGTCAACGGCCAAGAGCGCCGGCTTGATCCTCGCCATCGCCTCGACGAACCGACCGCTTCGGAACCGCTCGGGGGCGACGTACACCAGATCATATTTTCCCGCTTCGATCTCCATCAACCGCAGTCGTTGTTCCGAAGGGTCGAGCGTGCTGTTGAGCAAGGTCGCGCGCACGCCTCGGCTGGTCAGGGCGTCTACCTGGTCTTTCATCAAGGCGATCAAGGGGCTGACGACCAGGGTCAGGCCGTCAAGCAAGAGCGCCGGCAACTGATAGCAGAGGCTCTTGCCGCCGCCGGTAGGCATCACACAGAGGACGTCTCTGTGCAAGAGAACGTGCTCGATGACGTCTCGCTGTCCGGGTCGGAACCGCTCCAGGCCGAACCGCTCGCGGAGGGTCCGTTCCGGTTCGGTTGAGTGGTCCACCACGCTCATTTGACGGCACGCCCCATTTTGATTTGTGGTTGCTTCGCCCCGCTTCGGGCAAGAAGCCCCATTATATAGAGATAAGCCCGATCGCCGCGAGGTTTGGGTTGATTTCGCGAAAGGTCCGAAAAAAAGTCCCTGGCGCTCGCCAGATAGTGCGCGATACGAGAAGCTTGGCACAAGATAGGTAGCCCATGCTTTCGGGTCTTCTCGCCCCACCAGCGTGACTTTTCCGGACGCATCAACGAAAAACACACGATGAACCCCATCGTACCAATTTGGAGATTCACCGTGCGTTAAACCGACAGTCTCAAGACGACCATCCCAGCGTCGTCCACGGCCCGGGCGGCCTGTTCGGCCTCGCGGTAACGCGTCGGCTTACGGTCCTCAGCCATCCTGGCAACGTTGCCGGATTGACCGCAGCGGACAGCGAACGCGCTGGCGATACGTTGCGGGATCGTGGACATCGGGACTCGCTCCGTCGAGGCCAATCAAGGGATCACGCCCGCGATTGCACACCCCTTTGACGGGAGTCGTCCACCATCTACCCCTCGGCAGCGGCGGCTTTTGAGAACGCGCCCGAAGTCACCGCATGGATGCTTGTCTCCATTGGTATCC
>JBDTIR010000175.1:0-9307 GCA_039936275.1 Isosphaeraceae bacterium
TGGTAGGGGACCAGGCCCATCAGGCCGCGCGTCGCGGCGTTGGTTGGATCGGCCAGGACGGCGCGGGCGAGATGAACCAGGCGTTCATTGGAGAGGCCGTGGGCCTCGCACCAGAGGGCGAGTTGCACATGCTTCTCGGGATCGCGTCCGGCCTGGGCCTTGGCGTCTTGATACGCCTTCATCTCGGTGGCCGAGGGAGATTTTGGCTCGTCGGGACTGGCGGCGAGCAGGGCCGAGCACACGAGGACCAGACCGACCATCGCGGCACCTCCTGGACATAAGAGAAGTGAAAGGACGTCAAACGCGATTCGAACAACCACACAGCATCAAGGACGTGTCTTGAAGTCACTCATATTTGGGGCTTCGTTATTCTCTCGTCAATCCTCATGCCGGGAAACAAGCGTCGGCGAGACGTCAAAACGCTGGTCGCGCGGGCTGGGAAGGCTGTTGTCATGCACCAAGGCCCCGCCTTGGCCGACGAAGAACGTGCGGTTTTCGGCTACGTCGAGGTTAAACACCGGCTGGACCTTGTCGTCCGTGATGGCGATGATCCGCGCGGTGCCTTTGAGGGTCCGGATCACGTCGCCTGGAGAAAGGTCGCGGGCCATTGCCCACCCTTTGCCGGCGCGCCAGAAGCGGTGGAAGACGCTGCTGACAATCGATTCCCCCTCCAACTCAATGCGCAGGGTCTCACCGGGCGGGTTGTGGTGAACAATGAGAACGGGCTGATAGCTCAGGGCGCCATTGGTTGTGTTCCGGGTCAACACGAGGTCGCCGACGCGGATTTCCTCAATCGGCCGCAGGCCCGTCCGGGTATATACCGGTGTCCCTTTGGCGAAGCAGGAAATGACCCTCACTGAGATGGTCGGTTTGAAGCGTGGCTGGCTAGACGGTTGAGACGACGACTGGGAACGGTATCCGACCGAGTCAAGCCACCAGTTTTCCCATGCCTCGAAATCTTGACCAAAGTCACGATCGGTCAGGTTGACGAGACTCTGGAGAACGGTCGCGTTGTTCTCCTCGACCTGTTTGGCCGAAGTGACGACCGCATTCGTGAGAGAATTGAATCGCGGGGTGTAGGATAGGGGGGATGGATTGACACTTTCAGCGAAAGCCCTGGCTCGTGTCATGGCAATATCGCGATCTCGTTGACGGGCGGCCTCCACCGCTGGCCCTCTCGGAAGTCTCTCGAGCATGCCTCGAAACGCCTGTTCCGGATCGTTTGGCCACGCATTGAACGACCCAGTCGCCTGACCGGGGAGATACTGGCGTCCCAGAGGGTCGAACGGGACGGAATCAGCAAAGAGTCGTGGTGTCGCGAGGCTGTTCTGAATGGCGCTCCCTGAGAGAAACTGGGTATATTGATGCTCTCCTTCAACGACTAACGAACGGAGGGGAATGCCTTTCTGATTGACAACCATCCCGGTCGCGTAGTGAATTGGCTTGCGAAGCATGGCAAACAGACTGGGAACGTATTCCCTCGGGTCGCGTCGGCGGAGCGTCTCAGTGGCGATGCGGCGGACCTCCTCAGACTTGCCTCCGAGAACGAACCGAGTAAGGGCTCGCGATGACGCCGGGTGGTCGATCTGGCCAAAAAGCTGGACCGCCCATTTCTGCTGCGGAGCATCACCGTGCGCGAAGACGTTCCAGACGGAACCCACCGCTCTTGGATCGGTCACCCCGGCCAGGGCGGCTTCGGCCTCGTCTCGTGTCTCCGCCTTGTCGAGCCAGCCCTTCCATTGGGTCAATAGCGGTTCCCAGCGCGCATCCGCGTCCTTCTGTGCCTCGCGGTCCGCCTTCTGCTCGGCGACCTGCTCATCGGTCGTCCAGCGGCCATTGTGCTTGGTGTATCCTAATCGCTTCCAGGCCGCCTCGCGCTTCGGCTCAAGACGAGTGACCGCCGTGAAATGCGCCGAGGCTTCGGCCTTCAAGTCGTGCTGGTCACACCAGACGGCCAGGGACCACTGGTCGTCGGCATTGTTGGACTTCGCCTTGGCGCGTTTCGCGTTGTATTCGGCCAGGGCGGCGGTCAGCTTGGCGTCGGCTTCCACCCGACCGGCGACGGCCTCGGGCCGCTCCCAACGCCCCTGGTAGGGGACCAGGCCCATCAGGCCGCGCGCCGCGGCGTTGGTTGGATCGGCCAGGACGGCGCGGGCGAGATGAACCAGGCGTTCGTTGGAGAGGCCGTGGGCCTCGCACCAGAGGGCGAGTTGCACGTGCTTCTCGGGATCGCGTCCGGCCTGGGCCTTGGCGTCTTGATACGCCTTCATCTCGGTGGCCGAGGGAGATTTTGGCTCGTCGGGACTGGCGGCGAGCAAGGCCGAGCACACGATGACCAAGCCGACCATTGCGGCACCTCCCGGGCGATTTTGAGATGTTGAGATGTGAGGATGCGCTGTCCGTCACGTCTGATCCTAACAACCATGCACTTGCCAGGCAAGAGAAATGTGGCCCGCAATCCTTTATTATTATGGCGTCAAGGGATCGACCATTTTCCGCATTTTCGGAACATTCGTTCAATTCGGCTCCGCCAAGGCCCGATAGAGCCATTGGGAGCGCGGGTTGACGCCTTGAGGTTTCGTTGCCCCTGATTGGCGGCGGGCGGTCGCCGTGTGAAGATCAATACAAAAAGGGGAGGGGTCGTTGCTCAAGCCCGCCAGGAGTCAAGATCGGAGACGCCTGGCCGCGTTGAGAATCGGCCTGTCCACCTGGTGGGTCGCGATCTTCGTGGTCGGAGCCGTGGTCCGGGCGCAACCGCCAGGGGCCGGGCCGACGGGCAGGCCCGCCTCACCGTTGCGCGCCGTCGGCCCGATGGCCATGCCGGGGTCCATTCCGACCCCGTTCGGGTTCTTCCAGGGCGGAGGGCGTGACACGCCGCCCCCCGGAGAGCCAACCTCGGGAACCCGGCCGCGCCCGGGGAGCCTCTTCAACCCGGGGGCCTCGGGACCGGGCATCAATCAGTCGGGCGATGACAACTTTCTCGACGGTGCGCTTGATCCGGCGACCGGCTGGCCGTTCGTCTTCCTGGACCATTTCGCACCTCGCCCCGATCGGGTTGAACGGTTCTGGATCGTCAGCACCCGTGATTGCCCCCAGGTGATGGGTTCCGACCCCTGGTCTTGCCTGAAGGTGCAACACTTTGACGCCGAGGGCAGGCTGATCACGGTTGATCCGGTCTTGCTCTTCGCCCAGGCGGTCGGCCACCCGGTCTTCATCCAGGTCCAAGGGAACCTGACCACCCCTGACTCCGCGTTGGGGGGCCTGCTCTGGTCTCATAGCTGGCTCCAGCGCGACCGGGCCATGCCGCCCGACACGGTCGTCATCGCCTTTGACTGGCCGAGCCAGCGGGTCGACCGCCTGGGCGTCCGTGACGTCAATGAGAAAGGACGGCGGTCTTACGTCGCCGGGTTCCACCTGGCGCGGTTTGTCCAGGGGTTCCCGCCGAGCAGCCGGATCTGCTTGCTGGGCCAGAGTTTCGGCGGCCGGGTCGTTCCATCGGCCTTGCACTTACTGGGCGGCGGCTGCCTGAATAGCCAGGCCCGGGAGCCCGAGGTCCGCCTCCCTTGGCTCCGGCCCGACCTTAACATCCACGCAGTCATTCTGGCCGGAGCCAGCGATCGTAACTGGCTGAACCCGGGCGCGCGGCTCGACCGCGCCTTGCACAGTTGCTCGGCGTTCCTGAACCTGTACAACGGCCGCGACGAGGCGTTACAGCTCTATCCGTTGCTCCGACGCAGCGGCCATCATCACGCGATCGGCAAGCTCGGCCTGACCAACCGCGACTTCAAGAAGCTCGGCCCCCTGGCGGCACGCTACGAGGAGCACAACGTGGACGCCCAGCTTGGCCGCGAGCACACCTTGCTCGACGCCGTGGCCAACCGCCAGATCGCCCGCTGGATCGCCCCCTACCTCTGGGCTCCCGACCCCGGCCCGCTCCCGCCCCGAGAGCCCACCGAACCCCGAGGCGACCGCGACGCTCGCGGCCTGCGCAGCACCTTCCGGAGAGAATGAACCCCATTCCTCTTCATGTTGAACACGATCAATCGCCCTGTCTTTTGCCCGGCAACGCCTGACCGAGCACTCACCCGCCGCTGACGGCTCCGGCGATCTCATTGGGGATGGTCCTGCTGATCGTCGGCGAGCAGTTCGTCCCAGCTCGACACGTCAAGCACGCGGTCGGTCAAGACCTCGATGCGGTCCACATCGGTCGTCGTCTCCACCGCCGCGACGACCTCCGGCGCTGGCTCACCGAACCGCTTGCGGCCCAGGCGCAGTAGGATCCGCGCTGCCTCCTCAGCCTTGCCCTTGGCCTCGCCCTCAGCGATAATGGCTTGATACGTCAAAGATTCTTTCATATTCAGAACTCCCTGTAAGACCCGGTCGGTCATTGCGGGCGAATAACGCAGCCCCATCAAGAGATACGTGGCGGTCCAGAGCGTGGCCGACTCCTCGCGCGAGACTTCGCGATCGAGTCGCTGACTCATCCGAGCGATCACCCCGGGCAGTTGGTCCGGCTTGAGGTCGGACAGGGGGGCCATTGGCAAGGTCGCGACGTCTCCTTGTAATATCTCCTCCACCGGCTTCTCCCAGGCCCGGACGACCCGATAATGAAACACATGAACCAGGTCGCCGTTGGGCAAGGATTGTTTCAGGACGCCGGTCAGACCAGACTCGTCAGCCTCGGGCCGCAAGAGGACCGCGACGCTCTGGACCGGCCAGCCGTGGCGGTAGCTCAAGAGAACATTATACCGTTGCAACCGCTGGGGAAGCATCCGGTCGCGGCTGGCCTGGAATTCGGTCTGGACCAGCCAGGGGTCTGGATCGTTGATCAAGAGGGCGCTGTCAGCCTCGACGGTGACGGTGGACAGCTCGGCGTTGAGGACCGAGACGGGGCCGACGTTGGTAAGACCGAGATATCGGCACCAGTCTTCCGGATAGGTTAAGAGCAGATGTTTGGCGGTGGCGTCAAAGGGTTTGGGCACGTTCTTGGAGGGCTCCGGCGGGTTGGATACGTCCTTGGCCATTTGGAAGTGACCTTACGGCGAGGCCGTTCCCTCTTCAAGCCGGATCGTCGGCCCGGCATGAAAGTCGGTCCAGGTTTCAACCCGTCCCGACGGCCAGGTAACGTCCAGACGGTCAATACGGCGGGCCTCGTCCAGACCAAAGTGGATGAGTCGGGTTGAGGCGGACAGATAGCCGTCGCCCCCGACGATGTCGCGCACCAGGGTTCGGCCGGCGACGGTCGCCACAACCCGCGCGCCGATCGCCGACCGAGGCGAGGGGGCCTTGCCCACAAGCTCGATGGTGATGGTGTTTCCTGGCTTTGAGATGTTGCGCAAGACGGCGGCCGGGGCGTCCAGGGCGTTGACAACGGCGTCGGGGCGGCCGTCGCCGTCGAGGTCGCCGACAGCGACGCCGCGACCGAGAATCGGCCGCGCGAACCAATGGCCGGCGGTCGTCGAGACGTCGGTCAAACGTGTTCCATCATTACGCAAAATCAGCGGACGCATGGCGAACGGAGTGCCCAGGCGAGCCCGGTCGAGAACGTGACCGTTGGCCTGGAGTAGATCGAGGCGGCCGTCGGCGTCGAAATCGGCCAGACCAAGGCCGAAACCGAGCACCGAGTGCGTGGCAACCGTCAGGCCAAAACGGGTCGAGGCGTCCCGAAACAACCCGTGAGCTTCGGCGCGAAAGGCGATTGTGGAACGACCGAAAAAGTTGCTTACCAGCAGTTCAGAACGGCCGTCGCCGTCGAGGTCGCCCAGAGCCACGCCCATGCCCGCCAAGGGGTTTCCTTGATCGTCGAGCGCAACCCCCGCCTCAAGACCGACGTCGCGGAACCGCAAGCCCCCTTGGTTCTCAAACAGTCGGCAAGGCGTGCCGTCATTGGCGACATACACATCCAGAAGTGAATTCCCGGTAAGGTCAGCGATGAGCACGCCCAAAGCCCGGCCGTCGGGTAAGGCGATCCCGGCCTCGGCCGAAACGTCGGTGAACGTACCGTCGCCATTATTGCGGTAGAGACGGTCGGCTTGGGCGGGAAAGTCTTCGGGACCGCAGAAATCACGAAGACCGTCGGGAGCGGCGCAGAACGGCGGGCGCCTGGAATCGTAATCCAGATAGGCGGCGACGTAGAGGTCCAGGTCGCCGTCTCGGTCAAAGTCCGCGAAGCCCGAGGATGTGCTCCAAAGGTCGGAACCAAGCCCGGCCTGGTCGGTGACGTCAACGAACCGGCCGCCGCCGAGGTTCCGATAAAGCCTCTGATCGCGCCAGCCGGTGACAAACAGATCGTCGCGACCGTCGCCGTCAAAATCCCCCACGGCGGCCCCCATCGCATACGACGGCCCTGGACAGCCGGCGCTGTCGGTAATGTCGGTGAATCGCCAAGGTCCTTCGTTGCGATAGAGCCGGCAAGGCGGGTCGTTGCGCCCCGCTTCGGCCACGATCGGGCCGCCGTTGCAAAAATAGAGGTCCAGCCTACCGTCGCCATCCACGTCAATCAGGGCGACGCCGCCGCCCATGATCTCAGGCAGGTCGTGCTTACCGCGCGTGCCATTGTCGAACCGGAACCCGACCCCAGACTCCTTGGCGACGTCCTGAAAGCGAATCACCCCGGGTCGGTCATCGGCGCGGGCCGTCCAGACGCCCGGGACCATCACGATCAGAACAAGGACTGATCCCAAACCAGATTTTGAACGCATGGCAATTTTTTAATTATGTAAAATTTATATATGAAATTCGGAATTTGGAATTTGGAATCATTTTGAATGACTTGTCCGAACCTCGCCCTGAACGCCAACGCTACCGATCCGCGCCCGGGACCGCAACCTTCTCATGGCGTTGAGGAGGCATGCCGATATTTCTACGTTTTTCAGGTTCCGACACTCGATTTGGCATGCCGACTGCAATAGAATTCCATTGCGGAGAGGCAAGTATGTAGCCCTTTGTTGATCCGACCGGAGGTCAATGGCATCCGGTGTCGTGAACTTGACGAATTGTGATGAATCCGGAGGTCTAATCGTCTCTCCCGATCCAGAACATCATCCTTGGTGGATGAAGAGGAAAAGGGACCATGAACCACCACCATGTCTTCCAACCTGATTTCAACGAGGCGGTGCTGGAGCGGCGGATCGTGCCCAGCCAGGCTGCGGAAATTGCGCCCGTGGCCGTCACCGTCAGTGTCGCGAGCAACGCCGCGGTCACAACGAATCAACAGTTCGATAACTCGCTCGGCAATGCCCAGCCCGTCAACGGCGTGACCTCGGGCGTCACGATCCCGCTGGTCGCCACCGCGGGCGCCGGATTGCTTGGTGCCTCGTTCACTGGCGGCTCAGGCACCGGTACCGGGTTCAATCCCGGCTTCGGCTCAAACGCAAGCATGGGCACCGGGTTCAACTTTGGCTCGGGAACCAGCTTCGGCTCCAACGCCGGCCTCGGCCTGGGCTTCCCTGCCGGCTTCGGCTCGACCTTTGGCCGCAACGCCGGCCTCGGCGTCGGCTTCGGATCGAGCTACGCCGGCTCGAACTTCACCAACAACGCCGGTGAGGGCGGCGGCCTGACCTACACTCGGGACCTCGCGTTCGGCGACAGCACCCTCGGTGATTCCGCGGGGCTCCAGACCGGCCCGGGCACCAGCCTGAGCGGCAGCGGCGGCGTTGGCTTCGGCGGTGAGACCGGCCCCCGACCCTTGGGCAACCCCGGCGGACCACCATCAACGGGCATTTAATTCAATGAGATCGAATTCAATGGAATTTTATTTTACGAGAAAAACATATACATAGCGATTGCTAGAACTCGAACCGCGTATCTTCTCAACGGTGTTGCTTGCCTGGCGCTCCTGGGCAAGCGATAATCAGCGAGCCCGATCGGAGTCGAACTCCCGGCCTCCGGTCGTACCGCCGAATCGAGGAGATCGCGGACCATGCTCCGGTTGAATGTTTGCGGCGTGACCTGTTGCGCCATTGCCGTCGCGACTCTGTTTCTTTCCAGGCCCGCGACCACAAAGGGCGAGGAAACCAGGCCGCCAAACATCGTCTTGGTCTTCGCCGATGATCTCGGCTACGCCGACGTCGGCTGCTTCGGTGCCAAGGGATACACCACGCCGAACATCGACCGCCTGGCCGCCGAAGGGATTCGCTTCACCAACTTCTACGTGGCCCAGGCCGTCTGCTCAGCCTCGCGCGCAGCCTTGCTGACGGGTTGTTATTCCAACCGGGTCGGCATTCTCGGTGCGCTCGGGCCTGCCTCGAAGATCGGGATCGCCGACGGCGAGACGACGATGGCCGAGATGCTCAAAATGCGCGGGTATGCAACCGCCATTTTCGGCAAGTGGCATCTCGGGCGCGACCCTCGGTTCCTGCCAACCCGCCACGGATTCGATGAATACCTCGGGCTCCCCTATTCCAACGACATGTGGCCGAAGCATCCGACGAACAAGTCATTTCCCGCCTTGCCGTTGATTAACGGCGAAAAGGTCGTCGCCTTGAACCCAGACCAGACGACCTTGACGACCTCCTACGCCGATGGGGCTGTCCGATTCATTGAGAAGAACAAGGACCGCCCGTTCTTCCTTTACCTGGCGCACAGCATGCCCCATGTTCCTCTCTTCGTCTCCGACAAGTTCGCGGGCAAGACCTCTCGGGGCCTGTTCGGCGACGTGATCGAGGAAATTGATTGGTCAGTAGGCCAGGTCCTGGCCGCGCTCAAGGATCAAGGGATCGACAGCAATACGCTTGTTATTTTTACTTCCGATAACGGCCCCTGGCTGTCCTACGGCGATCATGCCGGTTCGGCCAGCCCGTTCCGCGAGGGAAAAGGAACGTCGTTCGAAGGCGGCGTGCGTGAACCCTTCGCCGCGCGTTGGCCTGGCAAGATCCCCGCTGGCTCGGTCTGCGATGAACCCGCCATGACCATTGACCTCTTGCCGACCTTCGCCCATCTCGCCGGGGCCAAACTCCCCAATGACCCGATCATCGACGGCCTGGACGTCACCCCCTTGCTGACCGGCCAACCCGGCGCGAAGAGCGCTCGCGAGGCGTTCTATTTCTATTACGGCCCGGAACTCCAGGCCGTGCGCTCCGGTCATTGGAAGCTGCACTTCCCCCACCCGTACCGCACCCTCGCCGGCGCACCCGGCAAGGGCGGCAAGCCCGGCCCCTACCGCAACGTCAAGATCGGCCTCAGCCTCTACGACCTCAAATCCGATCCCGGCGAACAACACGACGTCTCCTCGAACCATCCCGACGTCGTCGCCCGCCTCTCCCGCCTTGCCGACTCCGCTCGCGACGACCTCGGCGATTCCCTCACC
>JBDTIR010000176.1:0-9774 GCA_039936275.1 Isosphaeraceae bacterium
GGATCGAAGCGGCGGACTCGCTAGTGTACAGGCGCTTCGATTCTTGGTAAGGTGTGGGAGTTCGTCTCGATTTCAGGCGGGACTGTCTTGTTCGATTCGTTTAATAGTGGTACTGGATCGCTCGCGATGAAATTTCCCAAAGATTGGCCGTGCGACTGCCCTGCCGCAGACATAAGCGACGATAAGGGAGACGTGTTTCGGATCTCGAAGAACGATCCAGTCAATGCGGACGACATGCGGAGTCATCACGAGACGGGCAAGCTGCCCAAGGCCGATCCTTGTCTTCGCTGTGGCCTTTCCGTCTTTCGGTTACTGGAGGATGCACAGCATCAACGGAGTTTAATTCCAAAACTTGGCAATCAGATCGCGAAAGGGCTGTTGCAGGCCACGCATGGGAAGGCGTGCTTGACCAAAGGTCAGCAGCCGACTCACACGACCTGGTGGCCGTGCGAAGGGGTTGATCGAGCCGCACTGTTCGTTATTGTTCAGGAAGTGTCGTGATGTGGGAAATCAAAGGCAAGTCTGTTGACCCGGAACGGTTCATGCCGTTCGAGCCGCTACGCGTCTTGAATTACTACGATGGCCCTCGAATCTTCACTTTTCACGACGCAGACGACGAACTGTGCCTGGCGTGCTGGAGTGACGAGGATGAAACGCAATCTCGGTTCTTGGTGGTCGCGACCACTGACCTGATTGTCGAGGACCTCGAAACTGGTCTCCTGTCGGTACGCGAAGCGCTCACTCAGCCTCGACTCTGGGTCATCGATTGGACGCAGGACGGCGGTCTCGCGGACGCCTGGCTTGTTGCCCAGCGGGATGTTCCCGAGGATTCCCAGCCTCATCCTCGCACCATGCTGCATCGGTCGCTCGATCCCATTCTCAGCCTCCGAGCGATCGGAGAGACAATCCGTCCCGGTGAAATCCCAGGAAGTGTCATTAAAAGTACGGTCGAAGGGGCACAGCGGGCCATCAAGTCTCTCGCGGAATACGAGATGGAATTGCCAGCCCAGAGGGGACGTCGCCCTCGTGCTCTCCAGCGGTTGTACGACCTCCCGGTTCAGAGGACGCTCGCTGCGAGCTTCGAGGTTCAATTCCGCTCGCCTCTCAGTCAACCCGACCTGTTCGAAGGGTTGGGAGAGAGCGAAATCCACGAAGAACGCGAAATCCTGGACCGGGTGGCGAATCACCTTCAAGTCGGACTGAAATGGTTGAGTTCGGCCTCGCCTGATGCGTTCGCCTTGCCGGTGCCTGGCGATTCGGAGCTAAGCCGAGCGATCATAAAAGCCCTGAAATTTCTCACCCCTTCACCGCGAGGCCCTATTCGAGAAATGGAGATTCGAGGTGAGTTAGCAACTCGATCCGTTGAGCCGATCCGCCTTTCCCGCAATGTTCGGAGCATTCTGAACGGAGCCCTGTCCCGCATACCGGACCTCAAGGAACAGCGGGTCGAGTTAAGGGGAAGGATTCGGGAGTTAAACGAGAAACTGATGCGTTTCGAACTCCACGAGGAAAAAATTCCGGTTCCCACAGTTCATGTTTGCGTGTTCGAGCCGGACCTCTGGGATGACGTTTACGAGATGCTGGGGGTTGGAGAAACCGTTGATGTTTTCGGGATTGAATCCGGTTCAACAAGCCTCGTCCGCGTGATCGACCTGATCCGCCCTGACACTGACGATCCAATCCATTGAGGTGAGCACGTCGACGCGGGGTTACTTGGGGGGGTTCTCCCGGTTCAGGCGGGCCAGTTCTGTCTGGACGGCGTGGAGGTCGGCCTTCAACTGGGCATTGGTTTGGCGGCACTCGGCCAGTTCCCGGGTGTGCTGGACGATGCGGTTGTATTCCGCGAGGGCGTCGGCCACCACGGCTTCCAGTTCCTCGGGTTGCCAGGGCTTGCTCAGGTAGCGGAAGACGTGCCCCTGGTTGATGGCGGCGATCACGGAGTTGATGTCCGCGAAGCCGGTGAAGAGGATCCGGACGGCTTCGGGATAACTCGGTTTCAGCCGGGTCAGCATCTCCACTCCGGTCACGTCAGGCATGCGCTGGTCGGTCATGATGATCTGGACGTCGTGTTGCTCCATCAGCGCAACGGCCTCGGCTGCGCTGTGGGCGCGGAGGATTTCATACGTCCGGTGCAGCAGGTGGTAAACCGAGTTGCAGACTTCGGGTTCATCATCGACCACCAACAGGCAGGGTTTGGGCGGCATTGTCATCAAGTGTTCCTTTCCCGGCGACTGGTAAAATGACCCGGAATCGGCTCCCAAGCCCGGGGGTGCTGTCCACCTCAATGCGGCCGCCGTGGTCGGTCACGATGCCGTGGCTGATCGACAAACCCAGCCCTGTGCCTTCCCCGACGGCCTTGGTCGTAAAGAACGGATCAAAGATCCTGGGCAACACGTCGGCGGGAATGCCGGGTCCGTCGTCGGCGATCTCCACGACGACTTCGTTCCCGGCCTTCCAGACGTGAACCTCGATCCGGCCGCTCCCCCGGGTGCTGGCCTCGATCGCCTGCATGGCATTGACTAACAGATTCAAGAGCACCTGATTGACCTGGACCGGAGCGCAGATCACGGTGGGCAGATCGCCCCGGGGCAGTTCCACGGTAATGTTGCGGCGGTTGAGTCTTCCCTGGATCATTTCCAGGCTGGTCTGGATGGCCTCAAGCAGATTAATATGGTCGGACGAGCCGCGGTCGAGCCTGGCGAAGTTTCGCAGGCTCTGCACGATGTCGGCGATGCGTTTGACCCCTTGTCGGGTGCTCTTGAGGATCGCCGGCAGGTTTTCCTTGAGGTAATCCAGGTCGATCTCCTCGGCGAGTTGGTCGATTTCCTCCGCGAGCTTGCATGAGGCTGACTTCAAGGCGGGTAAGGCTTGCTCATAAGCCGCCAACAGGCGAACCAGGTTGTTGGTATCGCGCTCGATCACGGCGAGATTATTCGCAACGTATGCCAGGGGGTTGTTTACCTCATGCGCCATGCCGGCGCTGAGCAGGCTCAGCGAGGCCAGTTTCTCTGACTGATCAACGCGTGCTTGCATGCGATAACGTTCGGTCAAGTCTCGGATCGCGCCCAGGAAGAGGATACGATCGGGCAGTCCGAGCACCGAGAGCGAGAGTTCCAGAGGGAAAATTTCGCCGTTTTTCCGGAGGCCGTTCACCGCGACCGTGTGGCCGACAAGCCTGGACTCGCGGGTTTCGACGTAGCGCTGGAGTCCTCTCTCATGGGCGTTGTGGAATTCCGGAGGCATGAGCATCGTCAGGGAATGGCCGAGGACTTCTTGCGCCGTGTAACCGAAGGTCTTCTGAGCGGCGGGATTGAAGAGACTGATATTGCCTTGCTGATCGGCCACGATGATCGGATCAAGGCTTTCTTCGATCAGTTGACGAGAGCGGCGCTCCGCGATCCGCAATTCCGCCGCTCGCATTTCCAACTCCCGGAACAGGCGGCGGTTGCGGCCGCTGATGCGCCCCAGGGTGATAACCACCGCCAGGGCGACCAGACTGAGGATGCCAGCCGCGACGCTGATATGCAGTCCTAACCTTTGGATCGGGGCATAGGCGTCCTCGATCGGCTGTTGAGCGACCGCCAGCCAATCATGCGCTCCCAGACGCACCGGCGCGAAGCTGGCAATCATCGTTCGCCTGGCCAGCGGATCAAGGTATTCAGCCGTGCGCGGCCCGCCCCGCATCGCCCTGGAAATCGGAGCCAACCGGGCATAATCTTCATAAGCGCGGGTCCGCAAGTTCAGATGGGGATGGGCGGCCAGGGTGCCGGTATGATCGATCACGAAGACGTAGCCGGCGTGTCCCAGGTTGATAGGCTTGAGCCATGCGGTGATTTCATCGAGACGACACTGGTAGACCAGGGCTCCGATCACACGCTGCTCATGGCGAATGGGGACCGCGATGGCCACGACCAGGGGTTTGGGCTCGGCATTCCGCTGGTAGACTTCAGAAACGTAAGGGGTCCACGTCCTGGACAGGCCTCGATACCAATCCAGGTCGGCAAGATTTCGACCCTGTGATTCTGGAGCGTGCGGAAAGTCGGCCCACAACCGGCCCTCCGGATCGGTCACGTAAGCGCGGTCCACGCGGGCATACGACCGAACCAGGGCTCGAAGCTGCCTTCGAACCGCCTGCTCATCACGGCGTTCCACGCCCTCGACCAGGTCTGGCAAGGCCGCGAACGACTCGGCGAGGCTGACCGAGAATTCGATGTCGTGGCTCACAAGCTCCGCCGTGATCCGGGCGGCTGTCTGGTTATCAGTTTGCACCAGTTCCCGAACCGCTCTTGCGGTGACCTGGAACGAATACAGACCAAGCAGGGCGATGGGTAACAACGCGGCAAAGACTAAAAGCCCCCAGGTAAACGTGGTCCGCAAGTCCCACTGGCTCGCGGAAACGCGGCCGTCGGGATGCGTGTTCCATGGCTCTCCCTCGTTCGAGTTCATGGTGAGTCCATATTTACATAATCTATCGCTATTACACGGTTTGCGCCCAAAGAACAAAAGCAACAAACAACGTCAATGCAGATCTTCAAAAGATTATACCGCTCAATCCGCAGGAATATAGGGTCTTGCGAAGTTTTCGTTACGCAGGCTCGTTGGTTGAGAGAACCGGGCCGGTCCAGGACGCCAGGAACGCGGCGATCAGGGCCAGGTTGACGAACCACTGGACCGTGCTGAGGATCAGGTAAATCCGGTGCCAGGGATAGAACCCTCGGAGTCGCCCCGCGTCGAGCTGGGAATCCATGACGACGTGAAGACCCATCAGGCCGATCAAGCAGAGCGAGGTCAGGGCCAGGAGCCCGAACCGGAGCCGTCGGACGCGGTTCGAAGCGCGGGTGTGGTCGGACCAGGCGGCCGGCCAGGCAATGGCCAGGGCGGCCAGGCCGCTGAGGTTGAGCGAGTCGGTCACGCGCCTGGTGATTCCACCGGCCTGGAGACTGTCCAGATCTTCATGAAGGATCGGCACCACGACCGCGCCATAGAAGGTGAAGCCGCCGATCCAGAGGGCCAGGGCGAAGTTGGCGACGACGCGGAGGGCCAGGGTCCGAAGGCGCATTCCGGGTGGACCTCGGTTCAAACGAAGAAGCTCGGGGCGTTCTGGTTCCAGAGTAATCCAAGGGCCACGGTCCAGGGAACAGGCCAGTCGGTTGAACCGGATCGGCCCGGATCGCCGATAGAACTGGAACGCGCCCTCAAAGGTTTGACCCGGAGCCCTGCAACACTCTACAATCACCCGGATCGGCCCGAAGACCGGCGCGAGGCGCGCCTGGAGTTTTGGTGTCGCAATGGTGGTGACCCGGAAGGACCGACGATGGCTACCGACCTTCGGCTCAAGGAGTCGCTTCCCGCCTTGACCGAGCGGATTATCGAGACCTACGAGGAATGCGGAGGCATCAACCACCTCGGCCATACCCCCTTGCCGTGCTATCGGGAAGTGGTCGATATTCTGGTGGACCTTCGGGAAATCCTCTACCCTGGCTACGGACGCCGGCAAAACCTCCACCTCAAAAACGTGGAGTACCACGTCGGCGACCTGATCGACAGCTTGCACGACCGTCTCACCCTGCAGATCACCCGGGCCTTGCGGCACGACTGCAAGGCGCGCGACCTGGAGACCGACTTCGAGGGCGAGGCTCAGCAGTACGCAATTCGCCTCCTGGAATCATTGCCCGACCTTCGACGCATCCTCTCAGACGATGCGCAAGCGGCCTTTGACGGCGACCCGGCCGCCAAGAACCTGGACGAGATCCTCTTCTGCTACCCGGGCCTGGCCGCGATCACCGTGTACCGGATCGCGCATGAACTCCAGAACATGGGCGTCCCTTTGATCCCGAGGATGATGACCGAGTACGCCCACGGCAAGACCGGGATTGACCTTCACCCGGGGGCGACGATCGGTCGCCGCTTCTTCATCGACCACGGCACAGGGGTTGTCATCGGCGAAACAACTCATATTGGTGAAGACGTCAAGATCTATCAAGGCGTAACCCTGGGCGCCTTGAGTTTCGCTCGCGACGAATCGACCGGCGAACTGGTTCGTGGGACCAAGCGGCACCCGACGATCGAGGACGGCGTTGTGATCTACGCCAACGCCACGATCCTCGGCGGCAGGACGGTGGTCGGACATCACGCCGTTGTCGGTTCGTCGGCCTGGATCACCCGCAGTATTGAGCCGTATACCGTGGTCACGATCGAGAACCCGAAGCTCCGCTATCGAGGCGCGGTCGAGCCGACAGGGTTTGATTATCAGATTTGAATCGACGTGCCACCATGCCGGAATTTGGCCTATTTAACCCTGGCCGGTTCGACGGCGATCGAGGGCGGGTCGGCAGTATTTGAGCAGGTCCAGGTCGATGAGTTCCTCTTCGATCGCCTCGACGGCGGACGATTCAACCGTCTGGGCGACTTCTTCGAGCAAGAGATTGACGAAGAGGGTGCGGGCCTCATGCAAGCGTTTGCGGGCCCACTCGGGACCCAAAGGGCGTCCAAGTCTTGCGGTGAAATGTTCGGCGATGTCGGCCGAGCGCAGATCGGGGTAGTTGGCGCGGTACTGAAGGACCTCGTAGAGCGGCTGGCCTCGGTGGCGATCGAGATCGGCCATGTTGGTCCAGGCCCGGTTAAGCAGTTCTTCCCGCCAGATTCGCAAGAACTCGTCGTCAAGGTTCGTGCTCGGAGATGCCTCAGCAGGGTCCGGGTGATCGTCCGGCAAGGGCGAGGGCTGGCGGCTGAGCTGACGCTGGCGGTCATAGACCAGGCGGACGAGGGCCGACTTGAGATAATCGCGAAACCGACCTCGCCCCGGATCGGCTCGATGAAAGTCGCCCCGCACGAACCGGAGGGCGAAGGTTTGAAAAAGTTCCTCAGCCTCGTCCGGATTGTGAACGATGGCACGCAGGTAGCGGTGGATTGCGGGTCCGTAACGCGTGACGATGCGTTCCTGCGCTGCGCGGACGTTATCAATCGCCCCCGAGTGGGCCTGTTGCAGGTCGCCCCAGCAGGTCGAGATATCTTTAAGATCCTCTCCTCGACCATTTTGGCTCATGGTTGATGGGCCTCTCTTGCCCTTCGGAATCGACGGACTCTGTAATTCGATCACGATGGACAACGCATGCACCCGGGCGTTCTCTCAGTTCGATTGAACCTAGTTTACCTCCGAAGTCGGGGAAATTTGAGAAAATTCCCAAAAGAACGCGGAACAGGCGCCGGGGGCGTCGTATATGAGGTGTGGCGGTTGTGGGTCCAAGGGCCCGGTCACCCCCACCGCGACGAGGCCCCGGTCTACCCCCATGTTGGGCAACCACCTAAAGGAATGACTGGGGTGCTCGGTAATATAGTCCGCGAGTGCGGCCCACCCTGGTTGGTGGGCCGTACTTCGGCCCTTTGTCAAAGGCCGACCCACCGGCGATGACGCCGGACTTCCCATTTGATCCAGGCGTCATCCAGGACGCTGGGCCAACACGATCCAGCCGCCGGCGCGAAGGTTCGGCAACCACCAAGGGGCCGGGATCGGCCTGGCGTAGACCTCGTCGATCGTCGCGACTTCGACAATCCGCAGCCCAGCCGCGCGCAGATCCCGACGCAGCTCTCTCCAGCGGTACAGGTGGACCTCCATGCCGGGAATCCCCCGGTAGGTCATCCGACGATCGCCAAAGTCAGGGCGGCCGAGCACGCCTTTCCACCCTTGACCAAGCAGCCAGGATCGTCCCTGGGGATTGCGCAGATTCAGCCAGATGTTATGCGCATGCAAGGCCAGGTGCCCTCCTGGCCGAAGGATGCGGGCCGCCTCGTTCAGAGCGAGTCGCCGGGCTGAAGCGCCTCGGATCATTCCCAAGGTGCTGAACATTGACAACGCATAAGTAAATGAACCATCGGGAAAACAACCCAGGCGGCAGAGGTTCGCCACGACCCGGGAGACGTGCAACCCGTCTTCCGCCGCGCGGGCGCCGAGAGCTTCGAGCATCGGCCGAGACAGGTCCACCGCCACGACCGGAAATCCCCTACGGGCAAACCGCAAGGCATGCCGGCCCGCGCCGCAGCCGAGATCCACCAAGAGGCCGGGCTCGACGAACCGCGAATCAAGCCAGCGCGCGTCAGCCGCGAACAGGGTATGGCCGCGAAAATAGTCGTCCTCGTCAAGGGCCAGGCGAGGGGTGTGCGCGTAGTTCCAGAGTGAAGCGTTAACTCCCTCGGGCAACTGCCAAGGTGGCGGGGTCATGGCAATAGCGGGGTCGCGAAGACCCGGCCCGAGCGTGGATCAAGGCGCAGGTCGCGGAGCATGCCCCCTTCGACCCGAATTCGTTCGTGAGCCGGCCAGACCTCTTCGAGCACCGCCCCATCGGCGAGGTGCTCAGGCGCGGGCAGGTCGATCCGCCGCGTACTTTTGGCCGCGTTCAAGGCGACGACCACCGTTTCCCCATTCAAGTGACGTACATGGGCATGAACATTGCTTTTGGCGTACAACGACCGATACGACCCCCGACGCAACGCCTTGTAGCGTTTCCGGAGGGCGATCATACGTTGAAAGTCATGGAGCAAGGGGAGGTCCCACTGCTCATTATGCCAGGGGAAGGCCCCTCGATTGAGGGGGTCGTGGCCTCCGGTCAGACCGATTTCGTCACCGTAATAGACTGAGGGCGCGCCCGGATAGGTCATCTGGAAGAGGGTCGCCAGCCGCAAGGCTGATTGGTCCCCCCTAGCCATGCTGAGGAACCTGGCGGTGTCGTGGCTATCAAGCAAGTTCATCTGCACATCGTTGACATTAATATGATAGAGAGCAGTCAAGGCGTTGATCGATTGCTGGAACGCTTCGGCCCCCGGCGGGCCCGGGGGATAGAGGCTGGTCGGTTTGATCAGATCGACGTCGAGGTCGTCACCGATAAAGAACGAGATACAGGCGCGTGTGAATAAGTAGTTCATCACCGCATCCCACATATCTCCTTGCAGCCAGTGGCTGGAATCGGTCCAGACCTCGCCGACGATGTAGGCTTGGGGGTTGCTGGCGTGGACCCGTCGGCGGAATTCGCGCCAGAATTCGTCGTCCTCGATCTCATTGGCGACGTCGAGCCGCCAGCCGTCGATCCCGAAATCGATCCAGCGGCGGCCGACGCCGAGCAGAAACTCACGCACGGCGGGGGTCTTGATGTTGAACTTGGGCAGGGCCGGCAGACCTGCCCAGCTTCCATAGGTGTGCGCCTGGGCGGGATCGTAAGCGTAGAGGGGGAAGCTGCTGACGAGGAACCAGTCGCCATAGGCCGAGTCTTCGCCGTTTTCGAGCAGGTCGTGAAACTGGAAGAAGCCTCGGCTGGAGTGATTGAACACGCCGTCGAGGACGACCTTCATCCCCCGGTCGTGCGCCTCGTCGATCAAGCGGCGCAGGGCAGGGTTGCCGCCGAGCATCGGATCAACCTTCTCATAGTCGTGCGTGTGGTATCGGTGGTTTGAGGCCGATTGAAAGATCGGCGTGAAGTAGAGCGCGTTGACGCCCAGGTCAATCAGATAATCGAGCCGTTCCACCACGCCGATCAGGTCGCCCCCTTGGTAGCCGTGCCTGGTCGGCGTCGAGCCCCAGGGTTCCAGGTTGCTCGGTTTGGGAACGGTCAGGCTCTGCGCGAATCGATCGGGGAAGATCTGGTAAAAGATTGCGTCACGTACCCAATCAGGGGTCTGGGGGTCAGGCACCGGCACCTCCTCAAAGTCCCGCTCGCGGCGGTTGCACACGTTCCGTCCCTGGATACGTCCCAAAACGTCTACCGCCCACCGAGGCTGACCGGG
>JBDTIR010000177.1:0-1867 GCA_039936275.1 Isosphaeraceae bacterium
TGGCCCCAGCCGAGCAAGAGGGTATCGACGCCGAGATGGGTCTTGAACAGGCCGACGACCGGAATCGAGCCCCCTTCGCGCATGAAGACGGGTTTGGTGCCGAACCCGGCCTCGATCGCACGCACGGCGGCCTCGACGGCGGGGCTCCCTTTGACGTTGACCAGCACGGCCGGAGCGCCATGGTGCTCGATCAGCTCATACGTCACGCCGCGCGGGCAGACCGCCTTGAGGTGAGCACGCAATTGTTCACTCACCGTCTTGGTGTTTTGGTCGGGCACCAGGCGGAAGCTAAACTTGGCGCCGCCTTGACAGGGCAGAACCGTCTTGGGCCCAGGCCCTTGATAGCCGCCGTAGACTCCGTTGACGTCGCAGGTCGGCCGGGCCCACTTGCGTTCGAGCGTCGTAAAGCCAAGCTCGCCGACCAGTTCCTGAACGCCGACCGACTCCTGGAACTCGGCCTCGGAGAACGGCAAGGCGGCGAACTCGTCGCGCTCCCATTGCTCCAGGGGGCGGACGTCGTCGTAGAACCCCTTGATCTGGATCCGGCCGTCCGGTCCTTTCAGGCTCGCGAGGATAACCGCCAAGGCATTGAGCGGATTGGCCACCGCGCCGCCGAAGGTGCCGGAGTGCAGGTCTTGCTTGGCCCCTCGGACGATCAACTCATAGTAGGCCAAGCCCTTCAAGCCGTAGGTGATTGCCGGCAGGCCGGGGGCGAACTGGCTCGTGTCGGAGATCAAGGCATAGTCGCAGGCGAGCCGGTCGGCATGCTCGGCGACATAGGCTTCCAGGTTCGCGCCGCCGACCTCTTCTTCCCCTTCGATCAAGAACTTGACGTTGACCGGCAAGGTGCCGAGCGTCTTGAGCCAGGCTTCGGCAGCCTTCAGGTGGGTGAACATCTGCCCCTTGTCGTCGGTGGCGCCTCGGGCGTAGAGGTTGCCGTCACGGACAGTCGGCTCGAACGGCGGCGAGAGCCAGGGCTCCAGGGGTTCGGGTGGCTGGACGTCGTAATGACCGTAGATCAAGAGCGTCGGTTTGCCAGGGGCGTCCAGCCGTTCGCCGTAGACCAAGGGGTGGCCCTTGGTCTCGATCAGGTCGGCCGGGACGCCCATGCCGCGCAGGTCGTCGCGGATGAACTCGGCGGCGCGGCGGGTATCGGCGTTGTGGTCGGGCTGGGCGCTGACGCTCGGAATCCGGAGCAAGCTCTTGAGTTGCGTCTCGAAGTCGTCGCGATGCGCCTCGAGATAGGCGTCCACCTGATCGATTGCCATTGAGATCAACCTCCGCCGCCGACTGGTCACGGCACCAAAACCTTGGCCGAAAGGGACGAGGCGTTCCACCCGTGAAGGGCGTCAGTATAGCATTGAACACGAGGTCCGGCGATGCCCTTGGCGGCGAATCAACCATCCACACCGCCGGGGAACCGGGGGATATCATGCAACCCGTACCGACGGACGGAACTCACCCAAGTTCATGCACAGGACGATTGCCTTCCCGAATCTGATCCCTTATTCTTGGGGAATGGGAAGTCATCTAGTCAATCCGGGTTGCTCTTTGTACCATGAACCAGGCGGTTCGAGCGGTCAAGGCCGTTGTGGATTTTGTCTCAAGTTCCTGGCAGGGCCAGACCGAACGTCTGTTTTCGCAGGATTCCTTGAAGATCGGCACCACGTTTGCCGAGTCAGTCGAGTCAGCGTGAACCTTGAACGTTTTTTGGCGGTCGACATAGATCGACACCTCGTGCCCGCATCGGCCTGTTCTCATGGTCCCCTTCACTTTGATTTTAGCTCCGAACAGGTTTCCGGCGTCCCACGTGGTATATATAGAAGAACGCGGTTTGAGCGGTGCCAATGGAGAGGCGACCGTCCCC
>JBDTIR010000178.1:0-2644 GCA_039936275.1 Isosphaeraceae bacterium
TCTTGCCGACGAATCTGGTGGGACCTGGCCGCGATGGTCGGGACGGCGAGAGCCTGGCCGCGACCTTGGGGGCGCAGGCGCGGACGTGTTCGGTCAGGAGCGAACGGCCGAGCGCTTGTTCGAGCACCTCGACCGAGGCGGTGTATCTCGGGTTCACCTCGACCGGCCAGGGGTGGCCGTTCCGCAGCACGAAATCAATGCCGAAGAGGCCGACCAGGGGGAAGGCCGACGCGATCGCCCGACCAAGCGCCTCGATGCGCTTTCGAGGGTCAGCCTCCAGGGGCCAGGGGGCCAGACTCCCTCGGTAGGCGAAGCCGTTCTCGCCAAGGATCTGCCGGGTCACGCCCAGGAGAGTGGCCCCGTCGCGGTCAGCCACGAACAAGGCTGCCAAAGGGAGGCCTTCGATTCGCTCTTGATAATAGCAAGGTTCGAAGCGGCGGCGATCCTGGTTGGCTTCCAGGGGCCGGATGGCTCGGCCGCTGGCCGACGCCCTGGGTTTGACTAGCCAGGTTCCATCGTGAGGCAAGGCGTCTGGCCGGTCCCTGACGTCTGGACAGGGGAGGCCGGCGCGTCTGAGCGCATCGGCCATGGCCATGGGGTCGCGCACAGCAAGCAAGACCTTGCCCGGGTTTCCCCAGAGCGGACGGCGTCTGGTGATGCGATCGACCAGGTTGGGATGGTTTTCCAGGGCCCCGGTATACATCCAGGGGGTTTGGGGTTCGTGGTCGGCGAGATCGGCCAGAGCGTCTGGATAGCAAGCTGGATCAATCCGCCGAACCGGGGCGATCGCGGCCAGATCCAGGTCGGCGAACAGGTCAATGGCGCGGGGACGGAGGCCGGCGCGGAGCACAGACTGACCGGCGGCCCGGGTACTGGCCCCGACGATCAAGACCTGATCCACGTCGGCTGGCCTCACCAAAAAGCGTAAAGCGTTGGCGTGAAAGTCGTTGCAATTGCACAAGCCAGGCCGGCCTTCGGCGGACGTCAGGTCCATCCGCCGAGGGCCGAAGTAAGCTCTTTTGGATTATTCCTCGACCACCTCAACCTTGGTGGGGTCCATGACCAGCTTGCCGTCCTCTTCCTTGACGTCGCCGGTGGCCTTGACCGTCTTGGTGGGGTCCTGGCAGATGTTCTTATGGAACTTCTTGCTGACCTCGTTCTGCTTGAGGTAGTAGACGACCTCCTTGCCGTTCTCAGTGACGGTGATGGTGTTCTGGCACTTGGCCGTCTCTTTCAGTTCGCACTTGGCGCACTGGCCGTTGCCGGTGATGGTCTTCACTTCGGCGGCCTGAACCAGCAAGGCCACGCCCGAGGACAGGACAGCCACAGCGAGCATCGGAATCAGCTTGCGCATCGACGATCTCCTTCAAGGTCCAGCGATGGGAAGGACGACCAAAGGGGCGTCCACGATCCGCGACAGCGCTCGTGTCGGTATCGATCGCGCCCTCATTGAAACAGGTTCGGGGCAGTTCAACAACTCTTTTTTTTGAACCCCCTTCGACGTATTCTATTGCGCCCGGATTTCCAGCGAACGGATGCAAAAAGCTCTGAAATTCCGATCGATCCGGTCGATGCTCTTACCCTTTTGACAAAGGACTTGTCTGTTGCATATCGAATGGCTGATTTCCGATCTCTTCGCATCTCTCGGTTTTATCCTGGCTCTGTTCTTGCTTGCCCATCTGCTCAAGCAGCGTCGGTCGCCGGTCAGTACCATGGCCTGGCTCTTGGCGATCTTGCTCATGCCGTATGTCGGGGTGCCGCTCTACCTGATGCTTGGCGGCCGGAAGATGCGTTGGATGGCGGGCAAGAAGGAACGAGTATACGCCCCGCCCCACGACCGTCCGGGGCCCGGGCGCGACGGCGTGATCGAGCGGGTCCTTCTAAGCTACGGCGTTCCCCCGGCAACCAGAGGAAACGAAGTCGAACTTGTTTCTACAGGTGAGGACGCCTATCGGAAAATCATTGATTTGATTAATAGCGCCCAACATACAATCCATATCACTACCTATATTCTGGGGCGCGACCCCGTGGGCGCGGCGATTGTCGATCGACTGGCGGCGAGGGCGGCCGCGGGGGTTGAGGTCCGGCTCTTGCTTGACGCCGTGGGGTCTTGGCGGATGAATCGGCGTTGGCTTGAGCCGTTGACGGCGGCCGGGGGGCGGGTTGCCTACTTCATGCCCTTGATTCGCTTGCCGTTCCGGGGCCGGGCCAATCTACGCAATCACCGCAAAACGGTCGTGATTGACGGTCGAAGCGCCCTGGTCGGCGGCATGAACCTGGCTCAAGACTACCTGGGGCCCGACCCCGACCCCGACCGCTGGCGCGACCTGGTCGTTCAGGTCTCCGGGCCGGTTGTTCGTGACCTTGACGACATCTTCCGCTCGGACTGGCGGTTCGCCACGAAGGAATACTTGACCCCAATGGCCCGCGCCGACGCTCCATGCGAGACCGACGGCTTGAGGACCGCGCAGACCGTGGCCAGCGGTCCCGACGTGGTGGGCGACCCCTTTTACGAGTCGCTGGTCTCAGCCCTGTTTGCGGCTCGTCAGCGGATCTGGGTCGTCACGCCCTATTTCATTCCTGATGAGACCTTGGTCCGCGGACTTGATCTGGCCGCTCGTCGCGGTGTGGACGTGCGCCTGGT
>JBDTIR010000179.1:0-10784 GCA_039936275.1 Isosphaeraceae bacterium
TGCCGCCGCCCCTGGCCAGGACGATCAGGTCAACCCCGCTGACCCGGTTGGCCAGCCTGATGGCGGCGGCAACCTGCTCGGCCGCTCCAGGCCCCTGGACCAGGCTCGGCACGATCAGGACCTCGACCGCGGGCCAGCGCCGGCCGATCACCTCCAGGAAGTCGCGCACCGCCGCGCCTGTGGGGCTGGTCACCACGGCGATCCGCCCGGGAAAAGCCGGCAACGGGCGTTTACGGGCCGGGTCAAACAGCCCCTCGGCGGACAGCCTCGTGAACGTCTGGCGAAAGGCCAGTTCCAGCGCCCCAATTCCCTCAGGCTCGATCTTGTGGACGCTGAGCTGATACTCGCCGCGAGGCGGATAGACCGTCAAGGCCCCCCAGGCGCGAACAGCCAAGCCGTCAGTCAGGTCAAAGACCAGGCGCTGGGCGTCCCGCTTCCAGAGCACGGCGCGAACCTGCGCCGCGTCGTCCTTGAGGCTGAAGTAAACGTGCCCCGAGCGCGGTCTCGCCAGGTTTGATACCTCGCCGCGCACGCCGATCTCGGCGAAGCCCGTTTCCAGGGTCTCCTTGACCAGAAAGGTCAGTTCCGAGACCGACCAGAGCGGGGTCTCTGCCAATTCGTCCAGGCGATCAAACAAGGGCAAGCTGGTCATGCGCCGGCAGTCCTTTGCGGGCCAATCCGGATCAACGGGGCCAGCCCCACGGATGGGAAGGCAACGACGCCCCGCGCCCCAAAGTGTACCCGCCAACTCGCCCGGCGCACACCAGGCACCCCGCCTTGACAGGCCGCGATGCCCCAAGTCTGAACCTGGTCCGGATTATTATTTCCAAAACGTTGTTTATCATGTGATTTATAAGGAAAATTGTAAATAAATTCGAATATCGTAAGAATTCGTTCGTAAATGAATCTGTTCGACAGAATAAAAAATATTTGGTACCAAGAGAGCGACCATGATGAGAACGATCTTGATCCACCTGGGAGATTGGGTCAGCCACCTCGCTGTGATCGGGGGGACGCTGGGGATTGTGGCGTTGATGATGACGATCAGTCCCCGTGAAGAGCCCAAGGGTGACTGCATTTTGATGAGCCCCGCGGAACACGATCCGACATGTCAATTGTGTCAGCACAGGGACAAGCACCCCTTCCCATCCACCGGCGCGATCGGTCGATCTGGAGCCTCGGGGCAGGGCTCATCGGGCTCGGCTCGGCATCGAGAACACTCCAGCTTGCTCAGATCGAGACACCTCGTGCTCCGAAGCCCCGGTTTGGGGAGTCGGCCCGTCTACCAGCGGCCGTTTGAAGGCAGAGGCACCGTCGGCCCATCGGCAACGCCGTCCGGCAAGAATTGAAAGGGTGCATGACAGGGATTGTACTTCGCGATCTCAGGCGGGTCGACGATCGATGCGGCACCCAGTCACCGGGAATGGGGCTCGTCACGTCGAGGTTGCCGAAGTCGGCCGCAAACCGGACAATCAAGCTTCGGAACCAATTCGGGAGCGCATTGATGCCGGATCGAGGACCGTCCGCCCCCCCGTTTTGGATTGGTGAGGTGCGCCGGGCGCTGGAACGTTGGCGAGGGGCCGGGGTTGTCGTCGCCGTTTCGGGTGGAGCGGACAGCGTCGCTTTGCTGAGGGTCTTGCACCTGCATGCGGCTGAACTCGGCCTGCGGCTGTTCGTCGCTCACCTCAATCATGGCGTCCGTGGCGAGGCGTCAGACGCCGACGCCCGGTTTGTGGCCGATCTGGCCGAGACCCTGGTCTTGCCGTTCGACCTGGGCCAATGGTCGCCGCAAAAGCCCGGGAACTTCGAGGCCGACGCCCGACAGGCCCGCTACGCATGGCTGGCCGAGACGGCCAAGGGGCGAGGCGCGTCGGCCGTCGCCGTGGGGCATACGCGCGACGACCAGGCCGAAACGATCCTCCATCGCATCCTCAGGGGCACCGGGCCTCGCGGCCTGGCGGGCATCCCGGCGCGTCGTCGCCTGGACGTCGGCGTCGCCTTGATCCGCCCCTTGTTGACTGTCTCCCGGCTTGAGATCAACGCCCATCTTGCCAAAATTGGCCAAGGACACCACGAGGACGCCACCAACGCCGACACCAATTACACCAGGGCCCGCATCCGCCGCGATCTCTTGCCAAAACTGGCCGTTGAATACAACCCCAGGGTCGCCGAGGCCCTGGTCCGCCTGGGTCGCCTGGCAGGCGAGACCGAGCGCGCCTTGCGCCGTCGCCTGGTTGAACAGATGCGGGCCGCGACGATCCAGGTCCAGGCTGATTCGGTCCTCTTCCGCCGCGAGGTGCTGGCGGCTCTGCCGATCATCGAACGGACGGAAGTCTTGCGCCTGACCTGGAATCGCCAGGGGTGGCCCGAAGCGGGCATGGGCGCCAGACGTTGGGAGCGCCTGGCAAGGCTGGCCGGATCGAGCCGGGGGCGGCTTTCGATCAAGGGCGGGTTCGAGGCCCGCGCAACCCTTGAGCGCTTCGAGGTCCGTCGCGGCAGCCTGGTCGTTCCGGTTCCTGCCGGGCCGGTCCTCCTGGACGTTCCCGGTTCAGCCGTCTGGGAAGGAATCCGGATCACCGCGACCATCGGCAAGGCCGCCCCCGGGCAGGAATTGATCGACCTGGACCGCCTCGCGCCGCCGTTGTGGGTCGGCACACCAAACCTGGGGGAACGGTTCGAGCCGCTCGGCATGGGCGGCCAGGGGATGAAGCTGGGCGACTTCCTCCGAGGTCGCGAGCGTCGAATCACCCCGACGCCCGTGGTCCGTGACGAGACGGGAATTGTCTGGGTCGTTGGCCAACGGATCGCTCACCGGGTGCGCCGGACGGACGAAACCCGGACCTTGCTGAGCCTGAACTGGGAGCCGATCGAACCCGACCCGCCGCCTTTGTTGAAGCTAAAAGGCGGTTGCGATTGACCGACCCGCCGGATCGGACTACCATCCCCCGCCGCAAAGCCTTGATCGCCGTTCGTGTCGCCGTGCGCGGCGCTTGTTTCCAAACAAATAACGCCCCCAAAAGGTCAACGGAACCGTCCCGATGGCCGGATCGACAAATCACGCTCGAACCCTGGATCGGCTGGCGTCCTTACCCTGGATCGTCGCGTGGGGCCTCGCGCTCCGAGTGATCGCGGCCGTCGTGGTCCAGCGGGTCGCCGACCATAAAGGAACGCTCTGCATCTTCGACGACACCCGGATCTATTGGTATCTGGCCGATCAACTGCGGCAAGGGGCCCCTTACGTGGTGGACCAGTGGGGCGTTCCGCATCACGCCTTGCGGACGCCTGGCTACCCCTTGTTCCTGGCGGCCTGCCAGATGGTCTTCGGCCCAAAAAACGTGCTCGCCGTCCGGCTGACACAGGCCGCACTCGGAGCCCTGGGCGTCTGGCTGCTGGCCAAGTTGGTGGTCGAGATCCAAGCAGACCACGAACCAAAGCGGCCAGGCTGGACGGCGGCCCACGTCGCGGCAGCCTGGGCGGCGACCGATCCTTACGTCATCACGACATCATCACTACTTCTCTCCGAGGCCTTGTTCGTGCCATTGATGCTGGCCGCGCTCTGGGGCCTGGCGGCGCTCTGGTCGGGTCAGGCGGGTTCGTTGGCCGCACTCGGGACGGGTCTGGCCTCGGGAGCGGCGGTCCTGGCGAAGCCGTCATGGTCGGCGTTCGTTCCGGCCCTGTTGCTGGCCTGGCTGGCCTACGCGGGTCGAGGCAAGCGGGGCGCGGCGGTTCGCGGGTCGGCCCTGGTCGTCTTGGCCTTCACGGCAACAATGGCCCCCTGGTGGGTCCGCAACGCGCGAATCTACGACGGCCGATTCGTGCCGACGGCGCTTTGGGCGGGGGCCAGTCTCTACGACGGCCTGCACCCTGGAGCCAACGGCGGCAGCGACATGCAATTCCTTAACGATCCGATAATCCGCTCCCTCGACGAAGTGACGCAAGACGCCCTGCTCCGCGCCCGCGCCTTGTCATTCGTCCGCAACCAGCCGATCCAGGCCCTTCACCTGGCGGTTGTCAAGGCATGGCGGTTCTGGAGCCCCTGGCCGAACGTCGAAACGCTTCGCAATCCCGTGGTCGCCTTGGTGAGCGCCGCGCTCGTCTTGCCGTTTTATGCGTTCATGCTGATTGGGCTCTGGGACCGTCGCAAAGACGCCCGCGCCCTGGTCCTCTTGCTCGGCCCGCTCCTGGGGACCGCCGCCTTGCACATGATCTTCGTCGGCTCGATCCGCTACCGGATTCCCGTCGCCGTGCCGGCCATCGGCCTGGCCGCGTTCGGGATCTTGAGCATCACAAGAAGAATTCAAGCGAACGTGATACCATGAAAATGATCAAGATCGAGAAACCCAAGATTTCTTATTTAAGAAATTCATACTTGAAATCGGGTTAAGTGCTTATCAAAGCGCAAGAGCGGTGTTCATGGAGGGACGGCCGATGCGCATTCGGATTCGGGCGCGAAAAGTGATCGTCTGGGGGGCCTTGCTGGTCGTGTCGGTCCTGGTGGGCGGCCTGGGGTTCGCCTACACCTACATCACCGACAGCGACACCCTGGCCGCCTTGATTCGCAAGGAAGTGCCGCGATACTTGCCGGGCTCCACGGTGCGGGTGGGCCGGGTGATGCTGCGCCCTTTGGTCGGCGACGTGCAATTGAAGCAGGTCATGCTGAGGCAGCGGCTCGGCGGCGCTGAGTTCCAGACCTTGCACATCCCCTGGGTGCAAATCCGGCACGACTTCCGGGCCTTGCTGCACGGCAGACTTGAACCTCGCGAGGTGATCGTCTCCTATCCAAGACTGCGGATCGCCAGGCGCAAGAACGGCACCTGGAACCTTCAAGGGCTCATGGCCGACCCCTGGCCCGGGCCCCCCTTGCCTTACGAGCCGGTCATCATGATCCGCAAGGGGACCGTCGAACTGGTCGACGACCAAGGGAACGAAGAAGCCGTTTTGCGCGAGGTTGATCTCGACCTGAAACCCGGACCCGTCGGCGTCATGCGGTTCGAAGGGTCGGCCAAGGGGGGACCGTTTGAGCACCTCAAGCTTGTTGGAACGCTAGACCGCCGCAACGGCAGGCTGGAGTTGACCCGGGGGGACCTGACCCGCCTGGCCGTCTCCGACGCACTCATCAAACGGCTTCCAGCCGATTGGCGGCCGATCATTCAGGCGGCTGGCTTGAAGTCGGGGGAGATCGACCTGGCAATCACGAGGCTGATCCACGATCCAACGGTTCGCCCACCCTTGGCCTGCGAAGGCTCCGTCTCCTTGCGGTCGGGCTCCTGGGACTGTCCAGGGCACCTTCCCTTCCCGCTCGACAACGTCAACGTCATGGCCAGGGTGAGCAACGGCCAGATCTTGCTCAAGGAATTCTCGGGCCGCAACGGCAAGACCACCGTCTTGATGCGCGGCGTGCTCTCGGCCGACGACCCGGCGAACGGGCCGTTGGACCTGCACGTCGAGGTCTTCGAGCTCGAACTCGACGCGAGGCTCAAGGCGAAAACTCCGCCCGACCTGGCCATGCTCTGGGACGAATACCAGCCCAGCGGACGGGTCAACGCGGCGGTCGACGTCGTGCGCGCCAAGCCGGGTGCGGAGATCGCCATCAACACCACTCTGGATTGCCTCGACGTCGCGATGGATTACCACTGGTTCCGCTACCCCCTGGAGCACGTCCGCGGCACCTTGCGCTGCACCGAATCGCTCGTCGAGGTAAACATGTCAACCACCGTCGGCGGCAAACCCTTGACCTGCAAGGGGACGATCACCGACCCCGGCCACCCCGAGGCGATCGTCGATCTCGACTTCGCGGCCGGGGCCATGCCAATCGACGACAAGCTCATGGCCGCCTTGCCCGAAGACGCCCGCAAGGTCGTCCAGGAATTCCACCCGACCGGCACCGTCAGAGGCACGACCAAGGTCCGCCGCACACCCCCGCAAGGCCCCGAGGACGACCCGGAACAAGGCCACATCACCGTTGATTCGCACCTTGATCTTAATCAAAATTGCGCCATGATGTGGGACGGGCTGAAGTATCCGATCAAGAACCTGACCGGGCACCTTGAGTTGCATCCGGACCGCTGGATCTTCACCAACATGCGCGGCACGAACGGCCTGGCGACCATTGAGGCCGGCGGCGAGGTGACAGAGAACGCCAAGGGCGACCGCGAGGTTAAGCTCTCGTTGAAGGCCGACCACTTGCCGTTCGACCAGCAGTTGCGCGACGCCTTGCCTGCGGAGTGGCAGGCGACCTGGGCCTTGCTCAACCCCAGAGGCTCCAGCAAGGTCCAGGTGGACATTCACGCCAAGCCCGGCAAGGAACATTATCATCTGGAGATCACCCCCGAGAAGGAGACCAGCGTCCGCCTGACCCTGACCCCCGTGGAAGGGACCCCTGGCGCCGAGCGCTCGAAGCGGCTGATCTTGCCGAAGATGGACGACGTCAAGGGGCGGTTCGTCTTCGACGACGGAATCGTGACAATGTCTGACGTTCGCTTCCTGTTCCGCGAGTCTCCGGTGCGGTTCAAAACCGGCAAGGTCGTGCTGCGGCCGAACAACCAGTTCGAGCTCGCCGTCTGGAACGCGGAGGTGGAACGGTTGCGGCTCGACACCGACTTGCAGGCGATCATGCCGCCGGTGATGGCCCAGTTCGCCCGCAGGCTCGACAACGGCCGCCCGTTCCGCATCCATACCGATATCGGCATCGCCTGGTCGGGCCGATCGGGCGACCCGGCCGTCTGCCAGTGGCGCGAGGCCAAGGTGATCCTCAACGACAACGCCATTCAGGCCGGCTTCCCCCTGGAACACCTTCAAGGGGAAATCTCGAACGTCCGCGGCTTCTCCGACGGCCGATCGATCGAGTGCTTCGGCGTGCTCAACCTGGATAGCGCCGGCATCCTCGGCCAGCAAGTCACCCGCCTGGGCACGCCAATCGAAGTCAAGGACGGCCAGGCCCGCCTGAGTTCCCTGCAAGGAGACTTGCTCGGCGGCGAACTGACCGGCCAGGTCGAAATCAGCCTCGACACCACCCCGCGCTACGCCGTCAAACTTCAACTCCGCGAGGCCGACCTCGAACGCTACACCCGCACCCTGCCAGGCCGCCAGGACCTGCGCGGCAAGGTCTCCGGCCAGCTTGACCTCTCCGGTCTGGGTAACGACCTGCGCGGCCTTCAAGGCAAAGGCTCGGCCAGGCTCTCCGACGGCGACCTCGGCACCTTGCCGTTCGCCCTCCGCCTGTTCTCGGCGTTGAAGCTGTCCAACGACACCAAGACCGCCTTTGATTCAGCCCGCGTTGACTTCCAGATCCAGAACGGCCTGGTGAACCTGGACCCTTTGAAATTCACGGGCAACGCCATCAGTCTGCGCGGGCAAGGGACCGTCGATTTCCAGGGGAACCTCGACCTGCGGCTTCACCCGCTCTATGGCCGCGACGAACGCTTGCCGGCCCTGGTCAGCGACACCATGCGCGGCCTGGGCAGCCAGTTTTTTGACATCCACGTCACCGGCCCCGCCTCAATGCCCCGGCTCAATGCCGAACCCCTGCCCAACGCCGCTCGCCGCGTCAGCCGCGCCGTCCAGAACTTCGGCCGCGACCGCCGCCGCGGCGACCCGCCCCTACCGCGCTGAACACCTTGCCAAGCTCCGCCGCGCGAGGCGACAATGGCCGGGCTTGGACATCATTGGGACCGTTCGCGCCCTTTTGGATTCTCGAAATCCGGAAGTAGGCTCTTTTCCGGGGGACGGATTTCAGCGATACCAGTGAGGTATCGTTCGACTTCACCGTACAGCGACTGGCGAACTTTGGGCCCGAGGCCGAGACGGTCATTCGCGCCCGTTTTTGGCTGAGATCCCCTGGTTGAACTGCCGGCCGGCGTGGTTCACACGCCCGATAAGAGGAAATTCATGGCCAACCGCATAACTCCTGTATGATAACCGGGCATGGCTAATATTCTGTGTGATTTAAATTTTCTAAAGGGGGCGTCATGAGCGTGAAAAAATGCAGCGAGGCCATTTCGTTAGTCCTGATCGGTTCGGCGATCACGGTCACGGCCGTCGGCTGCTCGCAGCGAGAGCAGGAGTCAGACATGGTGGTGACGAAGGCGAAGTGCGAGGCCCCTCCGCAAGGACAAGGCGATTGGGGCGGGCCAGAGGGCGAGGAGAAGCAGCCCGGGCAGGCGTGCTACAACAGTACCTATCAAGGGAATCGCGCGAGGGGCGGTGGATTCATCCCGATCCCGATTCCGATTGGCGGCCGTGGTCGTTCCCGAGCCGGCGGCAGCGCGCCAACCTCAACGAGCGCCCCGGCGCGCAGCGCCAGCAGCACGCCGAGGGGCGGATTCGGCTCATCGGGACACTCCTTCGGGGCCCATTCCTGACATGCAACGCCATCGCGTCAAACCTCGGCCAGACTGGCGGCAAATCGTCGAAGCGCAAGGAATGCACTTCCACACCATCGACGACGCCGTCTACTGGGACGAGAGCGCCTGCTATGAATTTCGCGCCGATGAGATCGACCTCATCGAGAAGGCGACCTATGAACTTGACCAGATGTGCCTTGACGCCGTGGAATATATCATTGAAAATAACTTATTCTCGATGTTTCAAATCCCCCCTCGATTTGTTGATTATCTCATTCATAGCTGGGACCACGACGAACATACGATTTATGGTCGGTTTGACCTTTCCTATGACGGTTCCGGGCCGCCGAAGCTTCTGGAATATAACGCCGATACGCCCACCGCGCTCCTGGAATCAAGCGTGATCCAGTGGTCATGGCGCCTTGGCCAGCCGCTTGGGCCTAGCTACGATCAGTTCAATTCGATCCATGAACGTTTGATCGAAGCCTGGGGCGCGGCGAACCAGGAAATCGGCGGGCGCACGGTCGCGTTCGCCTCCCTGGAAGAAAACCTCGAAGATTACATGACGACCTCCTATTTACGAGATACCGCGATCCAGGCGGGGCTTGACACCCTCTCAATCGACGTCAGTCGAATCGGGTGGAACGAACATTGGCATAAGTTCGTGGATGATTCCGATCAACCGATTGACTGCGCCTTCAAACTTTACCCCTGGGAATGGATGGTTCGCGAGGAATTCGCTGAGCACCTGCTCTGGAACACGACCCATTGGTTTGAACCCCCCTGGAAGATGCTCCTGAGCAACAAGGCCCTCTTGCCGATCCTCCACGACCTTTACCCGGACAGCCCGTATATTCCCGTCGCCTCGTTTGAACCGTTCGGCGACACGTTCGAGGTCAAGCCGATCCTGGCCCGCGAAGGAGCGAACGTCCGTGTCGTCAAGCACGGGCGAACCATCGCCGAGACCCACGGGCCTTACACCGATTCGCCCTGTATTTACCAGGAATACGCCCCTTTGCCCGACTTCGGCGGGGTTTATCCGGTCCTCGGAAGCTGGATCGTCAACGGCCACGCCTGCGGCCTCGGCGTCCGCGAAGATCGGGGGCCGATTACCCAAAATACAAGTCGATTTGTTCCGCACTTGTTCAAGATTTAGTCGCTGTTGAACATGGTGTTTGCTAACATGGTTGGACCTTGAATTTTCTCAAAAGGAACCTCGCCAAAAAGGGGCCCGTCTCGTGGACCTGAGCCAATTCAGCCTGGGCAACTGTCGCCGGCTCTTGCTCTCCGGCGATGGTCAGGGGTCGCTCTGGCTCGCGGCCGGACTCGCGGCCCTGGCCTTGGTGCTGGCGCTCTATCGTTATGAGCGCCGCCTGGTCTCAAGACGCACGGGCCTGACGCTCCTGGCCATGCGAGCCCTGGCGGCCCTGGCCTTGACGTTCGCCCTGTTTAATCCCATCGCTCTTGTTTCTTATCGAGAAGTCTTGAAGGGACGGGTGATCGTCGGTGTGGATCTGTCCGAAAGCATGGCGACGGTCGATCCCGGGCGATCGGCCGAGCAACTCGAACGCCTGCGCCGGACGCTCGACCTCGGCCCGACCGATCGGCCGGAAACCCTGTCTCGACGCGAAATCGAGCGCCGGTTGCTCCAAGGGGACTGGATCAAGTCCATCGCCTCGGCGCACGCCGTCGAGGCCGTCGGCTTCGCTCGCGAAGCCGTTCCAGGCACGCCCGAAACTCTGGCCAAACTTCTGAACCAAGACGACCCGGCGCGGCTCTCGACCGACTGGGACCCCGTCCTGGAGCGGGCCTTGAACACGAACGACGCCGCCCCCGTCGTCGGCGTCGTGCTCTTGACCGACGGTCTGCGCAACGCCCAAACCGACCCCGGCCCACTCATCGACAAACTCGCCGCGCGTGGTGTGCCGGTCTATTCCGTCCTGATCGGTTCGACCCGGGGGCCGCGAGACGTTGCCGTCGCCGCGATCCAAGGGCCTGACGGAGTTTACAAAGGAGACACGGCCAGCATCGAGGTCACGCTCAAGCTCGACGCCCCTGCCGGCACCGAAATCCCCGTCACGCTCGATCGTCCAGGCGCCTCGCCCTTGCGTCAAACCGTTCAGGCGCCATCGGACGGTTCCCGCCCGGTCGTCCGGTTCGCGGTCCCGCTCGACGAGGTCGGCCCCCAACCTTTGACCGTCGCCGTCGGCCCGATCGCTGGCGACGTCCGGCCCGACAACGACCGCCGCACGATCACCGTGCAGGTCGCCGACGACAAGGCTCACGTTCTCCTGATCGACGGCGAGGCCCGCTGGGAGTTTCGATACCTCCGCAACGCTTTGGTCCGCGACCAGGGCCGCGACCATGAACGCCGCGCCACGACCCATATCTTTGCGCGTGTGGGTGAGGACGCCCTGTTCAAATCCTTCACGCTGACCGCCA
>JBDTIR010000180.1:0-3972 GCA_039936275.1 Isosphaeraceae bacterium
TAAATCGTGCAGCGATCCAACCTCCAGGTGCCAAGCATTCGACCGGCCATGGTCAGAGCAAGACGCTCAGCATGGGCTGTCGGATCGTGGGTAGTCTCCCGAAGATTGAACGCCTGGGCGATCACGCGACCATCACGAGCGACTACCGCCCCGACCGGAACCTCGCCGAGCGCCTGCCCTTCGCGAGCCAGGGCCAAGGCCAGCCGCATCAAGGCGTCGTCCATCGATCGAACTGCCAGCCCTTTTGGTCGTTTACATCGGAACCAATCCAATGGGGTCGCTTATTATGAAGAGAGTCCTCCCTGGGGTCAAGTCCTTCATTCTCAAGTTCTCAAGTTCCGCCCACAAGCTCGCGGTATTGCGCGGGGTGGCCGGGACAACGTGTTCTACAGCAGCGGGTATTTCCCCTAGCGCTCGCCAGATGGTGCGCGAATCTGGGTAAAGATCGCTGTTTGCAAAGGTAATCGACGGCTAAGACTGATAGTTGGGGGTGCCCTGACAGCCTTGGGCGATTCCTACCGAATTTAGACACGCGCACCATCTGTTGAGCGCTTACAATTTTGGTTGACACGCGAGGCCCAGGTCGGCAGCAGTCGTCCCTACCGCTGTGCATCCTGAACAATCGTCACTTCAAACCAATGTCGTGCGCCCTCGCCGCGATCGCGGCCCTCGCTCATTTGGAAACGGAGACTGTCCGCCGTGTGCTTGAATCAAACATCCCTGTTGCAGGTTAATCTGGTCTGGGTCCTGTTTGGTTTGACCTATCTCGGCCTCGCCGTCGGCAAGGTCCCCGGCTTGCGGCTCGACCGCGCGGCGATCGCTTTTATTGGCGCGGCGGCGATGCTCGCTAGCGGCGTCCTCGACCTGCGCGAGGCGGCCCGGGCGGTCGATTATGAGACGATCGTCCTGCTGTTCGGGATGATGGTCCTGGTCGCCTACCTGCGGATGTCCGGCTTCTTCGCGATGGCGACCGACCGAATCGCCTCCCGGTTTTCGGGGCCTCGGTCGCTCCTGGCTGTGATCATCGTCCTGACAGGGGTGCTCTCGGCGTTCCTGGTCAACGACGTCGTCTGCGTGGCACTGACCCCCTTGGTTCTGGCACTCTGTCGGCGGCTGCGACGGCCGCCAATCCCGTATCTCGTCGGTCTGGCCACCGCCTCGAACATCGGCTCGGTGGCCACGATCACGGGAAATCCCCAGAACATGATGATTGGATCACTCTCGGGGATCACCTACCTGCGGTTTGCCGCCAGGCTGGCGCCGGTGGCCTTGGTTGGCCTGGCCCTGGATTACTTGGTCGTTCTGGCCGTCTATCGGAAGGTGTTGAGGATGACGGAGGCTGCCTCGCCGCTCGTCCAGGCCAGGCCGCGCGTGCATCGAGGGTTGCTGATCCGGAGTGTCACGGTAACGGTTTTGACGGTGGCTTTGTTCTTCGCGGGACTACCGGTCGCGGTGGTGGCCCTGGTCTCGGCGGCGATCTTGATGCTCGATCGGGTTCGCCCGGAGAAGGTATATCGGGCGATCGACTGGCCGCTCCTGGTCATGTTCGCCGGGTTATTCGTCGTGGTCCACGCCTTCGAGGCCAACGTGGTCCGCGCCTGGGACCCGGGGCGCTGGCAAGGGCTCCGCGATTCACCTGTGTTGATGGTCAGCGGCCTGTCGGCCTTGCTGTCAAACCTGGTCTCGAACGTGCCGGCGGTCCTGCTGTTCCGCCCTTTGATGGCGTTGATGGTCCAGAAGGAGCAGGCGTGGCTGGCCTTGGCGATGTCGAGCACCCTGGCGGGCAACCTCACCATCCTGGGCTCGGTGGCGAACCTGATCGTCGTCGAGAACGCCCGCCGCTCGGGGACGGAACTCGGCTTCATCGAATACCTCAAGGTCGGCATCCCGTTGACGGTCTTGACGATGTTCATCGGAATCGCCTGGCTAATGTTTACTTGTTATTAAATATCTTTAGTTTGTTACATCGTTAGTTATATTGGAGTTTATATTAATGCCAGTTGCCGGCAAGTCTCGCTCACCGCGAAGCCTATTTGGGCTCGACGCCTTGAATTTCTTCCTGGCCGATGTGCGCGACGGTCTCGGGCCGTATCTGGCGATTTACCTGACCTCCAGGCAGCACTGGACGCCCGACCGGGTGGGGGTCGCGATGGCGGCGATGCTGGCCGGAACCGTGGCGGCGCAGACGCCCGCCGGGGCCTGGCTCGACCGGACCCGGCGCAAACGCCTGGCGGTGGCGGTCGCGGCGGGAGTGGTGGCCCTGGGTTGCGTAGCGATGATCGCCTTGCCGAGGTTCGCGGTGATCGTCGCGGCGCAGGCGGTCATCGGCGCGGCGGCGGCGATCTTCGGCCCGGCGATCGCCGGCATGAGCCTGGGTATCGTAGGGCATTCTCTTCTCTCGCGCCGCACGGGTCGGAACGAGGCGTTCAACCATGCGGGCAACGTTACTGCGGCGGCCCTGGCCGGGGCGGCCGGTTATCTGCTCGGCTACTGGGCGATTTTTTACCTGGTCGCCATCATGGCCGCCGCGAGTTCCGTCTCGGTCTTGCTAATCCGCGAGGCCGACATTGACCACGATCGAGCGCGGGGGGCTGACGGCAACGGGGAGACCAGCCGCGTCGAAGGCGTCTCGGCGCTCTTGAAGGACCGTCGGCTTCTGGCGTTCGCCCTGGCGGTGGTCTTGTTTCACTTCGCCAACGCGGCGATGCTCCCCCTGGTCGGCCAGAAGATGACCCGGGGGATGACCCAGGGGGCGGCGGCCCTGATGTCGGCCTGCATCATCACGGCGCAGGTGGTGATGGTGCCCGTCGCGCTCCTGGCTAGCCGCTTGGCCGAGTCTTGGGGACGCAAGCCGGTTTTCCTGATCGGCTTCGCCGTCTTACCTGTGCGTGGTATAATGTATACATTAACAATGAATCCGTATGCACTGGTCGGCGTACAATTCCTTGATGGAATCGGCGCGGGGATCTTCGGAGTCGTGTCGGTCTTGGCGATTGCGGACATGACCCGGGGGACCGGCCGGTTCAACCTGGCGCAAGGGGCGATCGCCACGGCGACAGGGATCGGCGCGGCCTTGAGCAACGTCTTGACCGGGGTCGTCGTCCAGGCGGCGGGGTTCAATGCCGGGTTTCTCACCCTGTCGGGAATCGCGGCCTTGGCCTTAATTTTTTACGCCTTGGCGGTGCCAGAGACCGTGGGCACGACCCCCGAGCGCCAGGAGGGCCCGATCATCACGCCGACGGCGCTAGGTTGATCCGGGTGGGCGGTTAACTCGACTTCCGGCGCGGCTTCAGGTCCTTGAGTTTCTCTTGCCAAGAGTCGCCGAACGCGGTCAAGTTCGGATCGACCAGGTTTTGCGCGGCAGCGACGGCGCTCAGCAGAAAGGCGTCAAATTCGTCTGTGTCTAATTCGTCCGCCGAGTGGGCGGTAATGACGACTTCCTGGCCGATTCCGCGCACGTTCTCGACGACCACCCGCTCGGCGTCGCTATGGACCGGAGGGGACGTCTCATGAAACGGCAAGAGGGCCAACTGCCGGCCCAGTTCGGCCTGGCGGAAGGTGTTGCGGGGGACGCGGAACCGCAAGGTGACGACCCACTCCTGGCCGGTCAGGGCCTCGAAGAAGGGGGCCGAGTCTGGTTCGAACCCGCCGATCCGCACCACGGCGCGGTGCGACCAGTCGGGCTCGGGAAAGCCGCAAAGGGAATCGATACGGTCCACGATCCGTTCCAGCAACCGGCCGTCCCAACGCGCGGGCTTGCCGGTACGGGTGACGCGGTCCAGAGTGTGCCAGCGCCTACCGTCAATCTCCCAAGGAGACTTGACCTTCAAGGCCGGCGCTTTGGTCGTCTGGCGGGTCGCTTCGAGCGCTACTTTGGCCGCGGCTTCCGGATCAAACCGGGGGCGCTTCTCGTGCGGGCCGGCGATCAAGACGTTTTTGAGAATCGCGCCGGTCAGGCTCCCTTTGACCTGC
>JBDTIR010000181.1:0-4452 GCA_039936275.1 Isosphaeraceae bacterium
ATTTCGCCTGGGGACGCCGGGTGCCAGTGGTCGTACTCGACCAGTGTATGCATGTCGAATCGGAGCACTGGTCGCGTACGACCACTGGCACCCTAACGGAGCCAATGCCGGTCTGACCAGCGGTTGCGGCGGACCACGGCCGCTGCGATCGGATTGTGGGAACATGGGAGTTCACGATCGGCGGCCGGGACCGCTGAATCTTCACAAGAACCCCCGGTTTCCGGCGTCCGGGAGGCAGGATCGCGTTGCCAAAGGCTCGGAATGATTCGCGAACCTCTGGGATCAAATTTGCGGAATTTCGGGGGCGGCATCTTGCCAAGTCGCGGCGCGCCGGCGATAGTGCATCGTGACTCGGGGGACCCGGGCTCGGGAGACCTCCGTCTGAGGAGCGATCGGGCCTTCCGAACCTAAGACAATTCCCCTTCGGCATCCAGGGAGATGAATTGATGCCAGAATATGATTCCAAGACCAAGGCCAGCCCGAGCGGGGATAGCCGCCGCGACTTCCTTCGGGGGTCCGGCCTGGCGGCAGCCTCGGCTGTCTTGACCACCAACGCCGTCGAGGCGCTGGACGAGGCCAAGGCCGCGGAAGCGGGGCCGAAAGTCCTCAAAGGAGACGTTCCGCTGACCCTCAAGGTCAACGGCAATGCGATGACCTGCACGGTCGAGCCGAGAAGCACCTTGCTCGACACCTTGCGCAATCGGCTCGACGTGACCGGACCCAAGCGGGTCTGCGATCGCGCCAGTTGCGGCGCCTGCACGGTCATTCTTGACGGCGAGCCGGTCTATTCGTGTACGATCCTGGCCGTCGCGTGCCCCGGGCACGACATCGAGACCGTGGAGAGCTTCGACACCGGCAAGGGCAGCGTGCCCGCCGAGTTCGTCAAGCACGACGGCTTGATGTGCGGCTACTGCACTCCAGGCTTCGTCACCGCCGTCAAGGCGTTTCTGGATAAGAACCCGAACCCGACGCTCGACGAGATCAAGCGCGGGATCGACGGCAATATTTGCCGATGCGGCACCTACATCGGCGTCTTCCAGGCGGCGATCGACGCCGCCAAAGCCTTGAAGAAGGAGGCCTGAATCATGGCGAGCTGGCCCGAAGAACCGCGCCTGATCGGCACCCGCATCCCCCGCGTCGACGGCCCCGCCAAGGCCGCCGGCCGCGCCAAGTATCCATCGGACGTTCGCCCCGAGGGGACCCTCTTCGGCGTCGTCCTCTACAGCCCGCATGCTCACGCCAAGGTCAAGTCGATCGACCTGACCCCCGCGAAGAACATGCCCGGCGTCAAGGCGATTCTCGCTCTGACCAGCGACGGCAAGATCCTCCGTTACCAGGGGGACGACATCGCCGCTGTCGCCGCCGAGACCGAGGAGCAGGCCAGAGACGCCGCGCGTGCCATCAAGGTCGAGTATGAGGTCTTGCCCCACGCCGTCACCGAAGCGCAATCGATGGCCGAAGGCGCGCCCCAGATCGCCAAGGGGAACGGGGTCAAGAACAATCAGCGCCCGGGGCGCGACCAGACCGACGGCGACCCCGACGCGGCCTTGAAAGAGTCCGACGTGGTGATCGAGGGGACCTACTCGGTCCCGGTCGTCACCCACGTCTGCCTGGAAACCCACGGCCTGACCGCCCGCTGGCACGGCGATGACAAGATCGAGGCCTGGTCCAGCACCCAGAACGTCTTCGGCGTCGGCAACGAACTGGCCAACAAGTTCGACGTGCCCGCCACCAACGTCGTCGTCCATACCGAGTACATGGGCGGCGGCTTCGGCTCCAAGTTCGGCGCCGATAGTTGGGGGGCCGCCGCGGCCGAGCTTTCGAAACAAGCGGGCGGTCGTCCGGTCAAGATCTTCCTCGACCGGGTCCAGGAGCACCTCGCGGCGGGCAACCGCCCAAGTGCCACCGGCCATGTCAAGCTGGGGGCCTCGAAAGACGGCAAGCTCACGGCGATCATCGCTGAGACGCACGGCACAGGCGGCATCACCGGCGGCTCCGGCGTGCAATTGCCCTATGTTTATTCGGTTCCCGCCAAGCGGACCACGCACACCGATGTTTTCGTCAACGCCGGCAACCAGCGGGCGTTCCGCGCTCCAGGCCATCCCCAGCGCTGCCTGATCATGGAAGCGGCCATGGACGACCTGGCCGACAAGCTGGGGATTGATCCGGTCGAATTCCGGCTCAAGAACCTGGCCGAGAACGACCCGGTCCCTTCGGCCTCTGGCAAACCAGTCAACCGCTCCGAGATCTACCGCCAGGAACTCGAAATCGGCGCGAAGTTGATCGGTTGGAAGGACCACTGGAAGTCCCGATCCGACAACCGAGAGGCCAAAGGGCCGATCAAAACCGGTCTGGGCGTGGCCTTGCACCAGTGGGGCGGCGGCGGCTCGCAAGACAAGCAAGTCTCCTGCACGATCAACCCGGACGGCTCGGTCGAATTGAAGTCGGCCACCCAGGACCTGGGTACCGGCATCCGCACCGTCCTGGCCATCATCGCCGCGGAAGTCCTCGGCCTTGAGGTCAAGGACATCACGTCGAACATCGGCAACTCGACCTTCCCGGTCGGCCAGCCCTCCGGCGGCTCGACCACCACGGCATCCATGTCCCCGCCTTGCTACAACGCCGTCACCCAGGCCCGCACCAAGCTGCTTGAGAAGATCGCGCCCGGCCTGAATACCGACCCGGACGACCTCGAACTCAAAGATGGGAAGGTCTGGGCCAAGGGGGAACCGGTCACGTCCTGGAAAGACGCCTGCCGCAAACTGGGCATGATGCCGATCTCGGTCACTGCCGGCGTCGCGCCTGATATGACGGCCAACGGCGTCGGCGGCATCCAGTTCGCCAAGGTCCAGGTCGATACCGAGACCGGCGTGGTCCATGTCAAAACGATCGTCGCCGTGCAAGATTCCGGCTTGATCATGGACCTCCTGACCTGGGAAAGCCAGGTCTACGGCGGCGTCATCGGCGGCCTGAACTACGGCATGTTTGAGGAACGTATCCTCGATCCAGGGTCGGGCCTGATGCTCAACCCCGACATGGAACTGTACAAGCTCGCCGGCGCGACGGACATCCCCGAGATCATCGTCAAGCCGCTCGACACCCCCGAGATGCGTGCCCGAGGAATCATCGGCATCGGTGAGCCGCCGATCATCGGCACCGCCGCCGCAATTGGCAACGCCGTGTCCAACGCCATCGGCGTCCGTGTTCCGCAATGGCCCATGTCCCCCATGAACGTCCTCAACGCCCTGGCCAAAAGGGAGGCGTAATCTCACATGAAAGCCTTCGAATACGCCGCTCCCACCAGCGCTCAGGACGCCCTTGAGGCCCTCTCCGGGTCTGAGGCCCTGGCGCTCTCCGGCGGCACCGACCTGCTCAGCAGGATGAAAGACTACGTGACCAGCCCGGATCGCGTGGTCTATCTCAAGGACATTAAAGACCTCTGTGGCATCGACGCCAAGGACGGCGGCCTCAACATCCGCGCCGGCACCCGCCTGGTCGAGATCGTCGAAGACAAACAGATCGCCAAGTTGTACCCGGCGCTTCGGCAAGCGACCCTTGGAGTCGGCACGCCGCAGATCCGCAACATGGCGACCATCGGCGGCAACCTCTGCCAGCGCCCCAGGTGCTGGTTCTACCGCAGCGGCCTGGGCCTCCTGGGGTTGAAGGACGGCAAAAGCCTCGTCCGCGAAGGGGACAACCGCTATCACTCGATCTTCCTGACCGACGGCAACGCCCTGTTCACCAGCCCGTCCAGCCTGGCCGTGCCGTTGATCGCCCTCGGGGCCAAGGCCACCATCCTTGGCGCCAAGGGAGAGCGAACCCTGCCGCTCGAAGACCTGTATCAGGTTCCCAAGCGCGACCAGGACCGTGAGCTGACGATCGCCCCCGGCGAGCTGCTTCTCAAGGTCACAATCCCTGCGCCCAAGGGGAAAAACACCTCATATGAGGTCCGTCAGAAGCAGTCGCACGACTGGCCGCTCGTCCTTTGTTCGGTGAACCTTGAGACCGACGACGGCAAGGTCGGCAACAGCCGGGTCGTGCTCTACGGCGTCGCCCCGACCCCCTGGCGGAGCAAGGCGGCCGAAGAGGCGCTTCAAGGTAAGGAACTCAACCGAGAGACGGCTGAAGCCGCCGCCGAAGCCGCCGTCAAGGACGCCAAACCCTTGTCAATGAACGGCTACAAAGTCCCCCTGACCAAGACCGTCGTCAAACGCGCCCTGCTTTCCCTCGCGGGCGACCGTTACTGGGAGGAGGCTTGACGACCCATGCCGGACCTCAGTCCCGACCCCTTGGATTCCTCAACCGCCGTCGCGGTCCCTTGCCGCCACCTGCGCAGTAAGGGGATGTATGTTTACACCGACATGGCCGAACAGCACGAAGAAAGCGGCACGACCATGTTCTGGTGCCTGAAAACGATGACCGCCTTCGGTCCCGACGACGAGGCGGTGGACG
>JBDTIR010000182.1:0-11530 GCA_039936275.1 Isosphaeraceae bacterium
CGATCAGGCCGCCCGCCTTGGCCTGAAAGACCAGCGCGGGGTGTTTGTCCGCGGGGTCGAGCCCGACGGCCCCGCCGCGATCGCCGGGGTCAAGCCGGACGACGTGGTGGTCCGGCTCGCCGACCAACCGATCGACGACGGCGCGGGCCTGCGCAACCGAACCGCGGCCCTGCCCGTGGGCGGCGCGGTCCCTCTGGGGATCATCCGCGACCGCAAGCCCCTGACCCTGACCGTGACCATTGGCGAATGGCCGATTCTGGCCTCGCTCGGCCTTCGACTTGAGGATGTTCAGGGCGAAGCGGCCAGGCGCTTCCCCGGCCAGCCTGAGCAGGCCGTTTTCATCGCTGACGTCTTGCCCGCCGGTGAGGCCAGGCGCGCCGGGCTCTTGCCGGGGATGCGGATCGTCAAGGTTGGCAACACCTCGGTCTCGACCAAGGCCGACTGCCAGGCCGCCGCCGCCGCGCTCGATCCGTCCGAAGGCGTCTCGATTGAGGTTCAGATCACGGACGGTCGCAAGGCCCAGGTCGTCCTCGGCGCTATTCGGTCGCGCCCCGCGCGCTAAGACGCTTACTTAGGCGATGATCTGCGAGATCGGCCGCCCTCCGTGGGCGATCGAGATCGGGCGGCCAGTCAGATCGGGAATGGTCAACTCCGGATCAACGCCGAGCAACTGGTAGATCGTCGCGACCAGGTCGCCCGGTGAGACCGGGTGGTCGGTCGGGTAGGCGGCGGTCTTGTCGCTGGCCCCGAGCACGAACCCTTGCTTGACTCCCCCGCCCACCAACAGGGCAAAACCGCACTGCGGCCAGTGGTCGCGGCCTGCTGCTCGGTTGACCCGAGGGGCGCGGCCCATCTCACCCATGATCACCACCAGGGTCGAATCCAAGAGCCCGCGCTGATCGAGGTCAGTCACCAGGGCTGAGCCGATCCGATCAAGATTCGGAAGATTAAATGACTTCAGCATTCCAAAATTGTTTTCATGGGCGTCCCAATGACCCCCGCCTCGCGATTCGGTCGTGACCCCGATGAACGGCACGCCGGCTTCCACCAGCCGCCTGGCGATCAAGAGGCTTGAGCCAAAGAGCGAGGGGCCGTACCGCTCCTTGACCTCCTTGGGTTCGCGATCCAGGTCGAACGCCGATCGGGCCCGGTCGGAGGTCAAGAGTGCCAGGGCCTTGCGGCGGAAGTAACCCAGGTTGTTCCCGGTCTGGTTCGCGGCCGACTCCAGCCTGGCCGTCGCCTGCTCCACCTGCTCCAAGAGGGTCCGCCGTGAGTGCAGCCGTTCGAGACTCACATCGGGCAGTTCATCCAGGGAAGGGAGCTTGGGGGCTCCTTGAGGCGCGATCGGGTGGTAAAACTCCTTGTTCTGGTCGAACTCCCGATCGAAAGTCGGGTCGCAGACCGTGAACAAGGGGTCGCAACGCCCGCCCAGGTAGCCGCCGTAAGGACCGGCGCGGCGGAGCCCTTGACTGTACCCTGGATGCGCCGGGAGATAAACATGACAGGGCATGTCGAGCGGTTCCATGCCCACGGCCTGGCAGACGGCGCCGATGCCGGGATGGTCGCTCCGCTTGGTGAAGTAATTCTCGCGGTCGTCGCCGCCGGTGAACCCGGTGAGCACGGCATAGGGGTTGTGGCTGTTGTAGTGATGAGTCACCGAGCGAATCAAGGTCGCCTTATGCATCCATTGGGCGGTCTCGGGCAGGTGCTCGCAGATCTGAAGCCCGGGGACCGACGTGGCGATCGGCTGGAACTCCCCGCGGATCTCCTCGGGCGCGTTCGGCTTCAGATCAAACATATCAATATGGCTAGGGCCGCCGAACAGACTCAGGAAGATGACCGACTTGGCTCGTCCAGGCCGCAAGTGCCCGGGAAACTGCGCCTCGGCCTGAACCCGGCCGCTCATGGCCAGGCCGCCGAGCATCGACAACCCACCGATCCGCAGCAGTTCCCGACGAGTCGGCCCCGCGCACGTGTTCGTCCATCCGTCCGTGATCCGCAACATGGGCGACGTCACCTCCCCAAAAAGAACGCTCAAGGCGATCCGTCCTCGCCGTCGTTGAGCCTTCTGATTTCCAACAGATCTTTAACAGGCTAATAGGCCGCCCTTGGAAATTCAACACAAATCCCCCGGGGATGGTTCCCTGGTTCCCTGCGGTTCCCTGGTCCCTTGGGACTGAAGCGAGGAAGGCTCCGGCGGGTGCCAAGGCGAATGTCCAATCGGCGTCTGGGCTTCCGACGTGCGGTCGGTTATCTTGGATGGCAAGGTCCCGTACCAAAGAGGCGACCGGACTTGACGTTGACAAAACCACTTTTTGGAGCGATCCACGATGCCGACCGCACGCATCCCACTCAAAACAACCGTCGCGATCACACGCCTCGGATCGATCATGGCGCTCGCCCTGGGACTCGTCTTGACGAGCGCCCCGGGCGTCCAGGGGGCCGACGGTCCCAAGGAAGAAGACCGCTGGGTCAGCTTGTTCAACGGCAAGGACCTTGAGGGCTGGACGCCGAAGATCACGGGGCACGCCTCGGGCGAGAACCACGGCGACCTCTTCCGGGTTGAAGACGGGGTCTTGAAGGTCTCGTACCAGAACTATCCCAAGTTTAATGGGCAGTTCGGACACCTCTTCACCAAGCACAAGTATTCAAACTACCGCTTGCGCGTGGTTTATCGGTTTGTGGGCGAACAGTGCCCCGGCGGACCTGGTTGGGCGATCCGCAACAGCGGCGCGATGCTCCACTGCCAGGCCCCCGAGAGCATGCGCAAGGACCAGGACTTCCCCGTTTCGATCGAGATGCAGTACCTTGGCGGCGACGGCAAGCAAGAGCGGCCGACCGGCAGCGTCTGCACCCCTGGCACCCATATCGTCATGGACGGCCAGCTGATCACCAGGCACTGCACCGAATCGAAGTCCAAGACCTATGCCGGCGACCAGTGGGTGACGGCCGAGGCCGAGGTCCACGGCAACGGCAAGATCACCCACTTCATCAACGGCGAGGTCGTGCTCGAGTACGAGAAGCCCCAGCTTGACGAGAGCGACGCCGACGCCAAGCCCTTGATCCAGGCCAGCGGCACCATGCTCCGCGAGGGCTACATCGCCCTTCAGGCTGAGAGCCATCCGGTCGAGTTCCGGAGCGTGGAAATCTTGCCCCTGGACGAATAATCCCCCCCTTCGACGCCTCCCGGCCACCCAACGGTTCCGCGATTTGCCGAAATGGAACCGTTGGGTGGACCAGCAATGGGTGACCAGAGTCGAGCGGCTCTCATGGTTTTGTGGGGACTGTCTGATCCCGCATTGCGGGCCGTTGACAGTCTTCGCACCCGTTGACGAGGGTCGTTTTGAAGCAGCATCCCGACAACTTCGAACCTTGACACGGAGCGTTCCTGTGGAAATGATGGCGAATCGACCAAAGCAAGGGGCCTCCCGAACCCCTCTGATGGCGGTATGGCCCGTCCCGGTCATCTCCTGGTTCGTTGCGGCGCTGGTGCTCGCGAGCCCGGGTCTGGCAGGCCGAGCGTCCGCGGAGCCGTTGAAAGCCGGAGTCGCCCGCCGGGTTGTCACGCCGCCGGTCAAAGTGCCGTATCTGACATCCTCGGGTCAGGCGACCAATGCGCCCTTCGGAGGGGTCCACGATGACCTGCACGCCAGGGCCTTGGTACTCGACGACGGCCGGAGATCGCTGGCCCTCCTGACCGTCGATGCGATCGGCTACGACAACGCCCTCCTCGGCCCCGGCCGGGACTTCACCCGGGAGCTTCGTGAGCGGGTCGCCGCGAAGACGGGGTTGGAGCCAGGCTCGATCATGCTGGCCGCCTCGCATACCCACTCCGCCCCGGAGACGATCGGCCTGACACCCTTCCGGGCGGTTGCGGGCGTCCCTGATTGGATCGAGTCGCACCTGGACGACCTCGCCGCGACGGTCATCGAAGCCTGGGGACGTCGCGTGCCGGTCCGGGTCCGCTTCGGGTCGCGGCGGGTCGATCAGATCGCGCGCTACCGTCGGATTGTCCTGAAGGGCGGTCGGCTCAGCCGCGGCGGTTCGCTCCCAACACCGGAGCAGGTCGCCGTGCCCTGGACTCTCGATGAGGATCTCTCGGTCCTCTACCTGGAAACGCTCGATGGCAAGCCTCATGCGGTCGTGCTCAACTACACGGCGCATCCGGTAATCGCGATGCTGCTGCCGTCGGTCTCGGCGGATTACCCGGGCGTGGCGACATCGGTCGTCGAGTCGGAGTTCCCGGGAGCCGTCTGCCTCTTCACACAAGGGGCCGCGGGTAACATCAATTCCAGACAGGTCACCACCAACTTTGAGGACGTCCAAACGACTGGCCGACGCCTCGGCACAGCGGCGCTTGCGGCCGTGGAGGCGATGCGGTCGAGTCCACCGCTGGCGATCGACGGCCTTGATGTGCAATCGCGAGTCTGCAACCTCGAAGGCCGGCCGTGCCCGTCGCTTGAGGAGGCGACACGGCTCGCCGAGGCCGAACCGAACGACCGAAACCAACGCCAGGTCCGCCTGGCGCGGAAACTGTCCGAGGATCCCCTCCGCGCCGAGGTGCAGGTCATGAGGATCGGCCCCCTGAGATGGGTCGGCCTGCCGGGCGAGCCGTTCGTCGAGACGGGCCTGGCACTCAAGAAGGCCGGAGCCACGTTCGTCGTCGGCTATGCGAACGGCTACCTCGGCTACCTCCCGATCCGACGCGCCTACGAGGAAGGCGGTTACGAGTCCGACCCCAGCACCTGGAGCCGGGTTGCTCCGGGCTCCGCCGAACGCTTGCAGGAGATCGCCGAGAAGCTCCTTCGTGAGATCAGCCACCCCGCGGGCTGAGACCTTGTTTTCTGCGAGGAGGTTGAGGATAAATAACTGGACGATTCCACACAAATAATACATGAAAGTGATTTTGTAAATCCATATTTATTGCACGTTTATTGGTCGGAAACATGAATTGACAACGAGTTTTTCTCCTACCTCGCCCGCTCCGCCTCGGACCTCTTCCTCCCCGCGGAAGTCGTCGCGAAGGACTCCCCATAGCGGCGGGCGCTGGGCACTCGACCCCTTCGCCAGCCGTCGATTGTTGACGCGGACCATGTCTGCTGACGAGCAAACGATCTTTGGGAATTAAAGGAGCCCGACGATGAGACCGAATCGGAGAGAGTTCCTGGGGCGCGTCGGCCTGGCCGGATCGGCCGCCACGCTGGGTTTGACCTGCGCTGCCAAGGGTCAGGATCAACAGGTCAAGGCCGACCAGGCGCCGTCACGAGACGGGGCTCGTGGTCGCTCGATCGGCGTCTCGACCTACTCGTTCTGGCAGTTCCGGGGCGAGCGGCTCGGAATCGAGCAGTGCATTGAAAAGGCCGCCGAGATGGGCTTCGACGGCGTCGAGGTCCTCCACGTCCAGATGTCCGACGATTCCAACCCCGCGCTCCAGCGGATCAAGCGTCGGGCCCACTCGCTCGGCCTGTCCTTGATGGGCTTCTCCACTCACCAGGGTTTTGTCAGCCCCGACAAGGCCCTGCGCCTCGAGAACGTCCAGAAGACGCTCCACCAGATCGACCTGGCCTACCGCTTGGGCATCCCCACCATGCGGATCAACACCGGCCGCTGGGGCACGACCAAGTCGTTCGACGACCTCATGGCACACAAGGGGATCGAACCCGCGCTGGAAGGGCACACCGACGAGGAAGCCTTCGGCTGGGTCATCGCCTCGATCGAGCAACTCTTGCCCCGCGCCGAGGAGTGCGGCGTGGTGCTCGGCCTTGAGAACCACTGGGGCCTGGGCCGGACCGCCGAGGGGGTGCTCCGGATCGTCGAGGCGATCAAGTCCCCCTGGTTGCGAATGACCCTGGACACGGGCAACTTCCTGGAGCGTCCCTACGAGCAGATGGATGCGATGGCGACCAGCCCGGTCGGGATCGCCCTGGTGCAGGCAAAGACCTACTTCGGCGGCGGTCGCTGGTACACCCTGGACCTCGACTACGCCCGAATCGCCGCAATCCTCTCCGCCCACGCTTACCGAGGCTGGATCTCCCTGGAGTTCGAGGGCAACGAAGACGCCTCGACCGGCGTACCCCGCAGCCTGGCCATGCTGCGAACGCACTTCTCGTGATCGGGGATGAAACGGGGGCGTTGTTGTTGACTTGTACACTTCGAGAAACACCGGAATGTCGCTCGCGCTAATCGAAAGAGAGATTCGCCGCTTGCCTTAGAAGGCTCGCCAAAATAACCTATCCAGTATCAGCTTTCGGGAGGATGGTGTAATTCCACTCGCCGTGGAACTTCTCTTTCCTGATCATCAGGCCCTTCATCTGCTCGTCCGTAATCTTCCCTCGTGGCCGATCAGTGTTGCACGGTGGCCTACCTTTCGCCTATCATCGGAAAGAGGCGCAACTGGCTCTCAACTTTGAGGATCGCACCGACGGAGCCGCTCCATGGACGACCTCTCTCGCTTCTGCTGCTTGAATTCGGAGTGCCCTGAACACGGGAGGCGAGGGGCCGGAAATCTGACGGTGACCAGTCGCTATGGCCCTGGGAAAGCCCGATGCATGCTCCGCTGCCGGGCTTGCAAGGCTCGGTTCTCCGAGCGGAAGGGGACACCGCTCTTCGACTCCCGACTCCCTCCGGAGAAAGTCGAATCGGTCCTGGAACACATCGCTGAGGGATGCGGCGTCCGACAGACCGGTCGGCTCTGCAAGGTCGATCGTGGCACGGTTGGCCGCCTGAGCCGGATTGCTGGTGATCACGCCCACGACCTCCACGACGAGTTGGTCGGACTTTCCCCCCTCACGCGCGAGGTCCAATTCGATGAGAAGTGGACGTTCGTCGCCAAGAAGGAGAAGAATTGCGACGAGACCAACCCGGCCGATGACCGCAAGGGAGATACCCGGGACCATGTCGCGATCGATGTGGAGAGTCGGTTGGTGATCAGCGCCGTAGTCGGCGAACGGACGGCGGAGAACGTCGTCGCGGTGGTCAACGACTTCAAGCGACGCACCGGAGGTCGATGAATGGACCTGATCACGGCGGACGGCTATCTGGCCTACAAGGATGCGTTTCTCGAGGCCTACGGGGAGACGATCACGCCGCCCCGGACCGGTAAGCGAGGCCGTCCCAAGGCTCCTTACCAGGTCGCGCCGGAGGGTCTGACCTATGCCGTAGTCGAGAAGACGCGAAAGAAGGGCCGAGTGATTGCGATCGCCACGCGAGTGGTCTTCGGCACGATGGCGGCCGTGATCGCGGCGTTGGGGATGTCGAAGGTGAGCCAGTCGATCAACACATCGTTTGTGGAGAGGCAGAATGGGACCGACCGGCACCGTAACGCTCGGAAGGTCCGCAAGACCGACCGGTTCAGCAAGGACTGGAGATATCATGAATCGGTAACTTATCTGACGATGTACGTGTACAATTTCTGCTGGCCGGTTCGGACTTTACGGATCAAAGACGACCAAGGCATGTGGCGAAAGAGAAGCCCGGCGATGGCGGCCGGGTTGGTCGATCACGTCTGGTCAATCTCCGAGTGGTTGGCGTTCCCATCCGTGCGACACTGATCGGCCACGAAGGAAGAACCGGCGGATTCGGACTGACTTACTCACGATTTCCGGGGCAGCCATGACCTCAAGGTGTGAATTCTCGCCGTCGGCGTCGGTTCCTGACCTGCTGGAGGTGCTTGCGCAGCAATCAGGGAGAGGCTGGCATCGGGATTGGCCTGGTTTGTGGGCGTCCCCGCGACCCTCACAGTCAAAGGGCCGCCTGGTGGGGGCAGGTGGAGCCGGACGGCCTGCCTCGCGTGGCGGAGGGCGCTGAGCAATGATCGCCGGAGTGGGATCGGGGCGACCTGGCCCGAGCGGAGCCGATCATGGTGCTCGGGACTGCGCCAGATTGATCGCGCCACGATCCTCGGCGCGGCCCCTCTGGCCAGGAACCGTGACCAGAATCTCAGGGAGGCCGGATCGGGAAGTCGGCCGAGGGTCTCAAGATAGGCGGATGTCACGAATGCGTCGCGGCCCTTGCCGAATCCTGACACAAGGGGAGCGGACGTCGCCTGAAGCGTGAGCGTCGCGGTCCCGACGGCACCGAAGGCGTCCCGAACGTTGACGATCACCGGGTACGTTCCGGGCTGCGTATAGGTGTGGGCGACGACGAATGACTCCGACGCTCCCAAGGTCAGGGGTTGCGGGCCCGATCCGTCGCCGTAGTCAACGGTTGCGTTGAATGCGCCGGAGCTGACGTCGTTGAAGGAGCCGGAGACCTGGAAATCGGCGGTCTGGATGGGAGCGACGTTGGGATTCAGGGTCACGACCGGGGCGACGTTGATGACCGAGATGACGACGGTTTGCGAGGCGGTGAGCGGCGGGGAATTCGCGTCCGTCACCCTGATCGTCACCGAGTAATGACCAGGGACCGTCGATCTCCAGGTAAACACGCCGGTCTTCGGGTCAATCAACGCCCCAGCCGAGGCGCCCGGGTCGAGACTAAAGGTCGGCGTCCCCGTCGAGCTTGTCGCGGTTGCCTTGAATGAGAGGGTTTCCCCTTCGTTCACCGTTTGATTCGGGATGACGTCGAGCACGAGCGGCGTCTGCCCCAAGGGCGGAGTTGATGTGGGGTTCAGGTCGATCGCGTCGAGCAGCGTCGTGCCGGAGTTCGCTTGCGTCCCGACGATGGTGATCGTGTGCGCGCCGGCCGTCAGGGTGATCGGGATGGCGAACGGCTGATAGGTGGTGCCTTGCGGCGCGATGGTCCCCACAGTCGTGCCGTCAACCTGGACGTTCAAGGTCTGGGGCATCGGGAACGCGGCGCTCTGGGCGGCGAGGCCGGAGAGCGTGTACGTTCCACCCCCGACGGTGATCGTCTGCTTGATGCGGCTGTCCCCCTGGACGAAGGCGACCTGGAGCCCTTGGGGAGCGGCCGGGTTTCCTTTGGTATAGAGGCTGTTGTTATTGAAGGCGATGCCCGCGAACCAGTCCTTCGGCTGCGTCGTGCTGTCAGTGAAGGTCCAGTCCACCGTGTTCTGGCTGACCTGGAGGCCGTGGTTGAAATCGTTGGCGAGCCCCTGAACGTTTGCCCATTCGAAGCCGGGGTCGCGGACCACTCCGACCACCGGGCTGCCGATGGTGTAAGCGTAGAATCCGCCCGCCTGCGAGACCAAGGCGCTGTCCAGGTTTGCACTGAGCTGAAGTGTGGCGATGCCCGAGGCGTCCTGGGAGAGCCCCTTGATGGTGACGGTCTTCGACGGGTCAATCCCCTCGCCCGTGACCCGAAGATTCTGGAGCGGGCCGAGCTTGATCAGCGTCTTGTAGGCGGTCGGGTCGTTCAGGATGATCGTGTCGTCGGCCTGCCCGGCGCCGAGCACGTTCCCCGTGAAGTTGAGCGTCCCAAAGAAAGCATACCGGGCGCTGCCGGCTCCTCCACTCAGAGGGTTGGAAAGGACCATCTGGGATTTCGAGAGGTCGTTCGAAATCTGCGTGAACTGCACGGTGGAACCACGAGGGACGCCCGGGCCGTTGATCAAGGTGCCCGGCGTGTCGTGAGCATAGTCGAACTGGGCGAACTGATAGACGACCTGAGGCGACGCCAAGTTGACGAGAAGGCTCGAGTTCGCCTCTAAGGTCTTGGCCACTGACGTCACGACGCCCCAGGGCGACACGTTCGTGTACGGGTCCGTGTTCGTAAGGCCGCCCAGGCCGCCGACGTTGGCGTCAAGGTGGGTCGCGCCGCCGGCATTGACGTTGCCGATGTCGTCGTCTAGCGAGAAGGCGTAGGCGGTCAGGCCCAGCTTCTTGTGAACGAACCAGACGAACGGGTCAAGGTTGTAGACGTTAGAGCTTTGCCCTCCCTTCGGGAAGGCCGGGTCGGGATACCACTGCGCCGCGTCGGAGTAGAGAGGGTTGGTGTAATCGGGCACACCTCGCAAGGCGGATTTACTCAGGACGGTCAGGGCGTTGACGACGTCCGTATTCGCATCAGGCAGATAATTCGTGCCCAGATTCCCGCCGATGATATTGGCCAGCAGCGGGTTCCAGCCGTCCTGAGCGCCCGGAGTCACGGTGACGCTCCAGGCGCTCATCACCTCGAAGATCGTCCTCGCAAAGGCCAGGGCGTACGTCTGCTCGTCGGCCGGAAAGGAGAGGGCGACCGGCGGCGTGTTCCCCTTGGGATTTTTGTCAAAGCCCGCGATCGCCGAGAACGACGGGGCGGCGAAGCCGAACGACGTGGGGCTTCCGCTCACCCGGGTACTCAGCCGAATTATCTTCTGATCGGATGACACCGAGAGCACAAGAGACCCCGCGGGCACGCCGGCACCCGACACCCCCATCCCGGGGACCAAGCCCGACGTCGGCGAGGCCAAGGTGAGGATGTTGCTACCGTTTGCGATCGTCCCCTGAACGTTATTCTGGGGCGTCGACTTCACGTTCTCCGCGTAGTAATTCGCCCACGAGTACCAGAGGCCCGCGATTCGAGAGGTGGCGTAATCCGTCTGCTCCAGGGCAAAGTTATAAACCTGATTGGCCGGGTCGGACGGCACATTCTGATCGAGCTTGACGCCGATGATGGTCTTACCATCCGGCGCATAATACATCCCGATGACGTTTCCCGCCGGCGTGTTACCCTGATAGGTGACGCGATACGTATGCCCCTTGGCGACGTTCGGCGCGATCAATTGATTGAGGATGTAGAGGTTCGCCATCGTCGAGGTGTTGAGCCCGAGAAACGGCCCTTGGCTCGGATTCGCTGAGGCCCCGCCGACGGCGAGCGTGCTCGGCCCGTCGCCGCCGCTCGTCAGCGCGAACAGCGGTTCCTGGATGATCGACTTGTCGCTGAACTCCTTGTAGTAGTGGATGTCGGACGGTGCGCCGATCGCGGGGCTGGCGAGAAAGAGGTTCTGGCCTGACGGGAGCTTGCGACTTGCCGAGTCGACCGGAACGTAGCTCGGGTAGCCCCGGCCGTCGAAGTATGTTCCCAGGAAATTTGTGTTTTGGCCGGCGAGATTGGTCGAGGTGAAGGCCGTGATCGCGTTTTGGAAGTTGTCTAGCGTCTGGCTCGACCCGACCCACCCGAACGGCGCATTGAGGTTCGTATTCGGGATCGGAACATCGCTCGCCTCCATGGCGACCGGCAGGTTAATCGTATCAACGAACGAGATGTCATAGTCGACCGAGTTCGTCTTCGCGCCCGGGAACACGTCGGGGCCCAGGAGATACTGGAACCCCGTCCCGACGTTGACAGTCGGGTCATAGAAGTTGCCCCGGAAGGAGACTTCAGTCAACTGAAACGGGGCGTCATTGTTGGGGGACGCGGAAGTCAGCGCGTGATACCACATCACGAGCCCGTTGGTCGTCGGCGTTGCTCCTTGCGTGGTGAGTGCGAAATTCCCCTGGATGGTTCGGTCGGTCGGTGAGATGGCGTCGCCAGTCAGGGCCGTGAACGTGTACTCCTGCGCGGATTGGGGCTGGTTCACCGAACCGGGGAGCGTGAGATAATCTGGATGGGAGGCGTCAACGGTCACTTGAGATCCGCCCGCAGGCAGGCC
>JBDTIR010000183.1:0-5688 GCA_039936275.1 Isosphaeraceae bacterium
CTTGTGCTGCTTGTGGTCGATGACGCGGATCTTCGTCCGCGCGGCTTCGGGCCGTCAGCGTTTCAACGTGCTGGGGGCGTGGAACGCGGTGACACGCGAATTGATCGCCGTGACCAACACCACGGTCGTCAACACCGAAACGATGTGCGAACTGTTGCGGAAGATCGCCGCGGCAGGGCTGAGCGGACCAATCACGCTGGTGTTGGACAACGCCCGCTATCAGCGCAACGCCGTCGTCCAGGCGGCGGCGGATCAGATGGGGATCACGCTCCTGTTCCTGCCGTCGTACTCGCCGAACCTGAACCTGATCGAGCGGTTGTGGAAGTTCATCAAACGTCGCGCTCTGTACGGCCGATATCACCCGACGTGCACCGACTTTCAAGCCGCCGTCCAAGAGACCCTCGACGGCCTTTCGACGATCCACGCCGATCCGCTGAAGACTCTGATGACGCTCAATTTCCAGCAATTCGAAGACGTCTCACTAATGGCCGCGTAAGGTATAGAATGTAACCGAGATCAAGTCGATAAGGCTATATAGAGCCGTGAACGGCTACCATACTTCTTGTGATTGTATCTTCCGAGCATACCATCAACTCGCTCCCCAGCCGGCAGGGACGCCGGCCGTCTCCTCGGGCCGGACCTGGACCTGGGTAAGGTCAAGGGTGCCTTTCTCTTCGGATTCGAGAATCTTGATCCGGTTTTCCAAGAGGACGACCCGTTGCTCCAGCACGGTCAGGCGGGCCTCGGCCTCGTCGGGACGGTGGGGCCGAGGAACTTCGGGGTAGCCAAGCTGGCGCTGAAGGGCGGAGAAGAGGTACAAGGGGTCGCGGCCACGATTGGCGCGAGCGATCTTGCCTTCTTTCTCACCGAAGAGGGTGGGATACTTGGGCTGATAGTCGGGATCTCGGCGACGGCGCTCGGTGACGAAGTAGGCTGAGCGAACGTAGATCAAATCGGCAAAATCCACATCGCCCAGTCTGGCGCGAAGCGTGCTGATATAATCACGCCAGTCTTCGCTATAAAACGGATCAGCGGCGATGGCGTCAAGTCCGCTGCCGTAGCCGAGGCGGTTGCGCGACAGGGTCTCAAACTGGAAGACGAACAGGCCGGCGGGGGTGGGGCTCTCGGCGCGAAACTTGGCCTCGCGTTCCAGGATCAAGAGGGCCTGGTCCATCGAGAACCGGCTGACGTCTTCCTCGGCCTTGCCGATCACGAACGTCTGGAACGGGGTGAAGTAATGCCCCAGGCGAATCATGGCCGGGGCCATCACGCCGGCAACCTTGATCTCAGTCGCCAGGAAGCTGACCGCCAGGGGGAGCCTGGTGGTGGAGAGGATCTCCTCGCCAACTCGCGAGAGAATGTCCTGCGCCGGCATGCCGTCGAAGAGTCGCTCGCGAAAGGCGCGAAAGAAATACGCCTGCTCGATAGATTCCTCGCGGTCGAGCACAGGCATGGGCGCGGTCCTTCGGCTCAAAAGGTCAAAGGTCAACGAGAGGCACCCGCATTTGGCCCAGGCGGGCGACGAACTCGGCGTGCTCCCGGATGGCAAGCCCCTGGTCCAAGGTCGCGATCAAGCCGTTAAGGTCGCGAGCGAACAGCGCCCCGGGGTCGAGCCAGAGGCCCGGGAAGACCTCCGAGCGATACAGGCCGTCCGCCTCTGGCGGCAAAAGCACGTACCGACCGTCGCGGAGCACGTGCCAGAAGATCTCATCAGGGTCGCGCACAACGACCAGATATTCCGGAACGCCGGCTCGCTCGTAATCCGCTTTTTTCACCCCAAGATCGATGCCGCGACTGGAGCGGGCAACTTCCACAACCAGTTCAGGCGCCCCGGCGAAGAAGCCGTCTTCAATCCGGGACTGGCCGCCGAACTCGGGCAGGATCAAGAGCAAACAGTCGGGCTGGGGCTCGCCCCAGTCGCCCAGGAAGACCGAGGAGTTGTTGGCACCCGAAGTCCCCGGCGTGAACCGAGCATAGTGAAAGAGCCAACCAGAGACGGACCAATCAGTCAGTCCATGATCGGAACCGAGGGGAGACGGCATATGAACAACTCCGCCGATCAACTCGGCCCTGGTCTTTGGCGGCATCGCCGCGTAGCGCGCATGGAAAGTGGGCCGGTCGAGGCGCTGGCCCGACACCAAGGAGGGCAGGCAGGTCTGGCGGCGGTCGATCGTGCTCATCGGGTCAGACTCCTTCAACAGGCGACGCAACGCCTTCCGACTCCCAGAATACGTCAAGAGCGCGCCGCCTTGCAATTACGCCACGGCCTCATCGACCCGGTGGGCGGCAACGGGCTTGACCCTGATCTTGGCCCGCATGGGTCGGTTCGACCAGAGAACGCCGCCCAGGGTCAAGGCGCCGCCCAGGGCCAGAGCCGGCGTCATCGCCTCGCCCAGAAGCAGGAGGCCCCAGACGACCGTCAAGACCGGGGAGATGTTGCTCACGATGGCGACCTGACTGGCGTCAAACCGGCGCAGGGCGATGTTCTGGCAGGCGAGCCCGAGGACAGACGCGATCAAGGCCATGTAGATCAAGCTGGTCCACGCCCCCCAGGAGGCGGTTCGCAAGGCCGGTCCCCAGTGCGACATCGTGACGGCGGCCACCGGCAAGTGAAGCAAAGAGCCGACCAGGAACGTCGCGGCCAGCACCGGCAAAGGGCGATGCCGGACGACCAGCGGCTTATTGACCGTCAAGTACGCTCCCCAGGACACCACCGCGCCGATCAAGAGCAAATCGCCCCAAAGGGCCTGAGAGCCCCCGGTCCCGGCTCGCCCCAGATTGCCAAGGCCGATGACGATTACTCCCAGGACGCTGGCCAGAACCCCCACCAGTCGCTCAGGCCGCAGCCGCTCTTGCCCCAGGGCCGTGACCAGGAGCAGCACGACCAGGGGGCACGATGCGTAGATCAGGCCCGTGTGCGAGGTCGGCGCCAGGTGGTTGCCGTTGAGGAAAAACGTCTGGTTGATCGGCACGCAAAAGGCCGAGGCCGCCAGAAGCCGGCCGCGATCCTCGCGCCAGATCCGGCCCAGGTCCTTCCAGACCAAAGGCAAGAGGCAGACCCCCGCCAGCCCGAAACGGACCAGAGGCATCAAGCCAATCGGAATCTCACGCGAGGCCAGCTTAGCCGCCGTGGCCGTGCTCGAACCGATCAAAACCATCACGGTTAAAATAAGATACGCGCCGGTCTCCCGGCGCGTTCCCGACTGCTCACCAACTGCCATGTCCGTCAACTACCTTCCCGGGCCGAATCGGCCCCTCTCCTCACCTAACAGAGGCGCGGCGTCCGTGCCCCTTTCCTTCGATACTCATTATCGTAGGAACGAAGGCAAGACATCCATGCCCTTTGCCAGGTTCATCCCGATTCCAAACCCGTTTGGTTCAAAGCGTGTGCCGCTGGTTCTGGTGATCCAAACACTCAACTTCCCGCCCGGTGAAACACCGACGGCTCAACCCTGGCCAGGCCAAAGAGGCGGTTGTGAAGCATTTGTTCCAACGCCTCCAGATCCCCCAGGTCGTGCGCCGAGGGAGCCTGATCGACCAGTGGCGAAGGGGCCTGGGGATAAGACTGGACCAGGGCAAGCCGATCGAGCAACGGGGGATGGGCCGGGTCGATCGGGCCGCGATGGTCGGCCAGCAAGGTATGGCGAAGGGAGGTCAAGAGCGGATCGGGCATGCGATCCCAAAAGGCGCGGAAGAAGGCATAAAGGTTGAGTAGGTCGGGATCGCTCGAATCATAATATTCCAGGACCTCGCGAAAGATCGGTTGGACCAGGGCGACCTTGACCAGGGCCGAGGCCGCCGCCTCCCCTCCGGCGATCGAGGCCGCCGCGCGATCGGCGCGGGCCTCCTGACCGCGAGCCATCGGGGCGAGCAACGTTTCGGCCGCGCTTCGGCAAGCCTGTGCCCAGAGCCGCAAGGGGCTGCGCGAATGCTTTGGGGCCGCATCGAGCGCCCGGCCCAGGGCCTCGGTGAACCGCATCGAGTGGGCGGCGCCGGTCGCGTCGCCTTTGGCCAGGTGCGCCAGCTCGTGCGCCAGGACCGCTCGTAATTCCAGCCTGCTCAACACATTCAGCAAGGGCAACCCCAACATCAAGGCCCGTCCCCTTCCCCCGCGCCCCCAGGCCACCACGCCGCAGCAAGGAAGGTACGCCAGGCGGATCTGTCCAGGCGGGCGGACCCCCACCCGTCGGGCCACCTCCTCAACCAAGGTAAACAGGGCCGGGGCGTCGGCCTTCGCGATCACAGGGCCGAAGTCGGCGTCCGGGTCGGTCGTCTGGGTCTCGACCCGGACCCCACCCAGGGTCTCGACCACGCCGGACCAGTCGCTCAACTCGTCGCGCAGCCAGCGGCCAAGCACCGGCACGAACCCGCCCGCCGCCAGCAAGACCACCAGACCGACCCCTTGTCCCAGAGTGTACGCCCCCTCCAAAGCCCGCAAGGCCCAGCACCGCGCCACCAGGCCCAGGCCACCCGCCTGTGGCGGCTCTGGCGGTCGTCGAGCCGGACCTGCGACTGGATGCCCTTCACGACGGCGCAGGCGTACCGAACCGCCGCAACGCGGACACGCCAGCTCGGCCAGATCAGGCGCGCCTGGTCCAGGCGGCCGAAGTTCCGCCCCGCAACCCGGACACGCCAGCCCGCTACGAGGCGATCCTCCGCTCATCGTCGGCCCAACTCCGATCCGGCGCGATCCCCTCGGCCGCTCTTTTGACGATTTTCCGACAAGTGTCGGAATGTGGCTTGACGTTATGAGACAGTTGTCTTAGGATACGATAACTCCGAATTCGAGTCAACCCGGAAGTACGCGCCCGTTCGCGGCGGCGCTTCCTTTGGATTGTTGACAGCGCCGGGATAACTCCTCCCTTTTTTATCGAGATCCATCGGTCATGGCTAAGCGACCCCCAACCGTCCCTGATTCCGAGCTGGACGTGATCAAGGTTCTCTGGGACCGGGAACAGGGGACCGTCCGAGAGATCCTTGAGACCCTGAAGGCCGCGGGCAGCCAGTGGTCTTATGCAACGGTCGCCACACTGCTCGATCGCCTCGAAGCCAAGGGAATGGTCACCAGCGACCGCTCCGAGCAAGCCTTCGTCTACCGCCCCTTGATCGCCGAGCAAGACGTCCGCCAGAAACGAATCAACAACCTGGTGGACAAGCTCTATCAAGGCGAGCCCGGCCTCCTGGTCTTGCACCTCTTGAAGTCCCATCCGCTCGACTCCGATCAGGCCAAGGAAATCCGTTCCTTGCTCGAACAGATGACCAGCGAGCGAAACGCAAAGGGCTGACGAGCCCTGGCCTTTTGACCGAGGCAACCCTGGGACCATCCCCACCCGGCTGTTCCGGTCCTGCCAGGATCGATCAGTGAGCGCTCTCCACTCTTTTGGTTTCCCCGATTCGACGAGGAGACGCCAGGAGGAGCGCAAAGTCCAGATTCCAGTAGGAGTTACGCAGTTAGATGTTTTATGCACAACAAATTGTTCAGAACACCCTTACCACGCAATATTTATCTTGCCAAAATTATGAATGATTATCCCATTTATTTATACTAACACCCCTAAACTGACACTGTAGCAAGATTACCGGGTCATGCCGCTCTCGCCTTGTGAAGGGTCTTGGTCGTTTCGGCGCGACTTCGGGCCTGCTGCTCCCGTAGCAGGTCCAATGCCAGCCGGACCTCGATCGCTCGAT
>JBDTIR010000184.1:0-4678 GCA_039936275.1 Isosphaeraceae bacterium
TCGGCCCGAGACGCACCCGGGGCGATCGACCTCGATATCGCCGGGGGCAAGGTCTTGATCCTGATAAGCGAATTCGGCGAGCGTGGCGAGGTTCGCGACTTCGCCGACTGGGTTGAGGCCCGCTTGATCCGTGAGCCAACCCAGCCTTGATCTTGACTTGATTCTTCCCGGCCTCGATGGGACCTCCAATCATGGCCCAAGATGATCCAATCGTGACGCTTCGCCAACTCAACGCTCTGGGCCAGCTCTCCTCGGGCGTTGGTCATCACGTCATCAACGCCTTCGCCGCAATCGTCAGCAATGCCGAGATCCTTCGCCAGACGGCGCAGATGACTGGCGCGGTCCCGGTGGATCCCGTGGCGATCGCCGACCTGATTATCAAGACCGCCGTCGATGCCTCGGGGGTCGCGCGTCGGCTGATCGACTACTCGCGGACAGCCACCGTGACCGGCCCTGATCTGGTCGCGCCGGACCAGCTCATCAGGGAGGTGGTGGAGGCTGGACAGGCAAGCGGCCGCCCTGAGATCGAGTGGGTCGCCGCGCTGGCGCCCGCTCCGCCGATCCGTGGTGACGCCATGCAGTTGCATCAGATGCTTGACCACCTGATCGCGAACGCCCTGGAGGCGATGCCCCCGACCGGAGGAACGATTACGTTGGCGACCGGCAAGGACGAGCGAGGTTGGGTCGTGATCGAAGTTCGTGACAGCGGCTGTGGCCTGGTCCCTCAGGTGCAGGAACGGGCCGTCGAGCCGTTCTTCACCACCAAGCCCGGACATCTCGGCGTCGGCCTGAGCATCGCTAACGGGATCTGGAGGCGGCACCGCGGGACCCTCTCGATCCGTGGCCACGCCGGCGAAGGGGCGCGGGTCCGCCTCTGTGTCGAGCCTGGCCGGGCCGCCGATCGCCGACCCACGCCGCCCCCGCTCGGCTCGACGCCTTGAGAGGCGTTCAAGAGGCCGATGGCGGGCGTCATTGGAACTAAAATCCTCAAGCGCTCGGCAGATGGTGCGCGGATCTGGGTATAGATCGCTGTTTGGAAAGGTAATCCACGGCCAAAACTGATGGTTCGGGGTGTCGGCAGCCTTGAGCGATTTCCGTCGAATTTAGACACACACACACACACACACTATTTGGCGAGCGCCAGGAACAAAGCGCTGATCGGGAGTCGTGTTTGGTTCGCGGCCGTGTCGGGTGAGTTAGCAGGCCGCGTCGGGGTTGTTGGCCGGGGCCTGAGCAGGGAGGCGGACGACCGCGACGGTCCCCTGGTCGGGCCTTGGTTCGATGGTGATCTCGCCTTTGAACTGGCGGACGAGTTCGCGGCAGACCGCCAGGCCCATGCCCTGGCCTGGGTGCGTGGTTCTGGGGATGCGGAAGAGCGGTTCGAAGACTTGCTCTCGATATTCCGGGGGGATGCCCGTCCCCGTATCGGCCACGGTCAAGCTCCACCAGTCCCCGTCGCGCCGGGCCATTAGGTGGACCTGGCCACCTGGCGGCGTGGCGTTGAGGGCGTTGTCCAGGAGCGTGCCGATGAGTATCTGGCAGCGGGCGGGGTCGGTTTCCACCGTGGCGTTAGGATCGTCAGGAATGCATTCCAGGGCAATCCGCCGGTCGGCCGCGCGTTGGGCGAACGGGCGGCCGAGTTCGTTGACCAAGGGGCCGAGGGCTTGGGAATCAAAGCGCAACGGCCGGGTCTCATGGCTAAGTTTGGCAAAATCGAGATACTCTTGAGTGAGCGCCCGCAACTCATCGCAGAGGGTCAGCATGGTCAGGAGGTGATCGCGTTGGCCTGGTGAGACTGGGCGGTCAGCATCACCAAGCAGGGAATCGAACCCGTCGCGCAGCAAGCCCAAAGGGCGGCAAAGTTCGAGGCTCAAGCTTGAGAAGACCGCCTGGAGTTCGACCGACTTGATCGAGGGCCGGGACGGGTCGGTGCGGGCCTCCATCGATCGACTCCCAACACGGTCACGCTCGACCGCATCGATTTGGGGCCGTAAATCGGCCGATTCCGGTTTGGATGTTCCGGTTCCAGGGGACCGTGCAAGCACGGTCGCTCGGAACCTAACGAGGAACCCGCGGGCCCGAATATACAACGGGTTGGAGGACCGACCCATTCGGGGCCTTTGGGGGAACAGTTCGAGTGGCTTGGTTCAGCAGACCACGATCTGGTTGGCCAGGGCGGTATGGTCGCCGGTCAAGTCGAACACTGCTTCCTGGGCCAGTTGTTTCGCGTGATAGGTCCGTGATCGGCCGCGCAAGATAATGGTCTGGCCGGTGCAGACGACGTGCAGGTCGCGAATTCGACCGCAAGCCCGGCGTTCGATGTGTCCTTCAAGGCGTTCCGCCAAGCCCTCCTGGCACAGCATAAAGTCGGGTCGTCCTGGTTCCATCCAAATGTCGTCGTGCGTTGAAATCATGCCAAGTACCCCAAGGTGGTCGGCGCATCCCTTGAACCTGACCGCAACCATCATGACATGGGGGGAAGGCTAAATCGATCCGAACTGGTCGCCAACCTTCCGAATCACAAACAGAGAGGGCCGCCAACGGGGGCTCTCGTCCACGATCCCCGCTGGCAACGTTAGATTGAGATTCAGCCTAGCGATTGGCACGGCCGATGTCAAACAGTTTTTTATTCTTCGGAGCGATGGACTGAGGAACGTGAGAGGGGCGCGGGGTTGTGGCTTGGCGGCTCGAAGAATTCATCAGCCTGCACGATGGATTCGGCCAGTTTGGCCATGGGCATACGTTTGTCTTGGCTCTGGCGCTGGAGGAATCGGAACGCCTCGGGTTCAGACATGTTGCGCCTGGTCATGAGAATCCCTTTGGCTCGTTCGATCAGCTTACGTTCCCTGAGGGTGGTCTCCAGGGTATTCACGTTTTCTCGGAGCGCTTTCATTTCTCGGGCGGCGGCCAGGGCGGTCTGGATGGCCGCGTGCAGGGCGGCGCTGGTGACCGGCTTGAGCAGATACTGGATCACTCCATCTTGCACCGCCTGGTCAATCAGGTTGGGATGGCCGTGCGCCGTTAAAATAATGACCGGTGTGCCGGAGTCTTGCGCGATCTGGCGAGAGGCCGAGAGGCCGTCGAGCACGGGCATCTCGATGTCCATCAAGACCACGTCGGGCAGGGTGCGGCGGCAGACCTCGACGGCCCTGTGGCCGTCATCCACAACAGCCACGACGTCATAGCCGAGCGCCTCCAGTTGCCCTTGCAGGCCGGCGGCGACTTGTTTCTCATCGTCGGCGATCAGGATCTTGCAGAGGCGGTTCATTTCGGGAAGCTCCTTCGCGCGTCCGAACGTGGACGTCGCGATTCTGAAAGGACCCAACCGGTCGCCGCCTCGCGCATCGGGGCGGCCTGGACCATCGGATCCAGATCACGAGATTATCAACCGCTCACGGTGCGTCCGCAAGCGGCCAAGGCGGTAAACCGAAGCCGTGGCTTGACGCCCGCTTATCCACCTTGCACAATTCATACCTAAACTCTCGGCCTCAAGATGAGTCCGCCCGACATCCCTTTCTTGTCGAGGTTTCCCCCCTTGGCCCGACACGCCCCGACGATTCTTCGGTTCCACGATCTGGCCGTCGATGATGAGTGGGAAAGCCCTCGCAGGACCGTGACCGAGGCCGACGTGGCAGCCTTCGCCGGCCTCTCGGGCGACTTCAATCCGCTGCACATGGACCACGACGCGGCGAGCCGAGGCCCCTTTGGCAAGCCGGTGGCTCATGGATTGCTTGGCTTGGCCCTGGTTAGCGGCCTGGCCAGCCACGCTCCCTTGGTCGATACCCTGGCATTTCTTACGATCGTGCAATGGAAGTTTCTGGAACCGATCGCCTTCGGCGACACCGTTCACGTCCTCACCAGGGTGGCCGCGCTGGAGCCTCGCTCGCGGGGCCGGCGAGGCGTGGTGACCTGGCACCGCCGCTTGATCAATCAACGTGGAATCATGGTCCAGGAAGGTAACACGCAGACGCTCGTCCGCGGCAACGCCGCCCATCAAGATGATTCGCAATGAACTCCTTTTCCTTATCAACTTGTTAAAAAGCAAATCATATTTCATTTAGAATTGATTCAAAAATATTCAATATTGATTGGAAAGGCCTGCCGTTGCGACGCTACCGCACCGAGATCGTCATCCCCCCTGATCACTTCATCGGCTTGCACCTGCCGCCGCATTTGCCGGAAGGTCGGGCCGTGATTACCGTCATCGTCCTCGATCACGATCCCGAAACCGCGGCCCTGGCCGAGGCGGAGTCCGACCGCCAGGACATTGAGTGGTGGGAGGAATTCGACGACGAGACCGATCTCAATAATTCTAAATTTGATTAATGTGATATTATTTTTATTGTATTGATTTCGTGAGCGAAAGCGCCGCGAAGGAACGCACCTGTTCGATGATGGCCGGTTCGGTCGGCAGACGCTCGATGCTGCTGGCGCCGAAGAAGCCGGCGATCCCGTGAGTCTGGCGGAAGACTTCGGCGACGTCGCTCGGCTCGGCGATCGGCCCGCCGTGGCAGAGCACCAGAAGGTCGGGACGGATTGACCAGGCCGCGTCGGCCATCCTCTGGACCCGTTGCGCGGCTTCGTCCAGGGTCAGGGCCGATCGAGCGCCGATCAAGCCCTTGGTCGTCAGGCCGACGTGCGGCACCAGGATGTCGGCCCCGGCCTCGGCCATGGCGCA
>JBDTIR010000185.1:0-14423 GCA_039936275.1 Isosphaeraceae bacterium
CTGAGTCGCCCGCGCGATTGATCGACGTCGGCGACGGCCCGGGCGTCGGGGTCGAAGGATCATCCAACCCCTGCGTCTGGCCAGGCGGGCCAGTTTACGGTGGGGATGAACAACGACCGCCTTGCCCACGTGCTCCAGGAGAGCCCGGTCACTCCAATTATCCGCATACGCAACCGTTTCGTCCATCGAAATCTGGTGCGCCTCGGCCCAACTTCGGGCGTGGTGCAATTTTCCTTCGCCGTAGCAAGGGGGACCTTCGGCGACACCAATCAGGCGTCCGCGCTCGATCATGACCGGAGTTGTCAACGAGTCGGTGCAGCCCAGATAGAGCCGCAAGGGCTCCACGACGATTCCTGGCGAGGACGTCACCAGCACCACGGCCGTGCCGCCTCGACGGAGTTCGGTGATGTGTTCGACCACCCCTTCATACAATCTCGGGCGGACGAATTCGGCAAAATTATCGTAGGCGATTCGCTCCAGCTCGACGACCGGGATGCTGGCGATGCTTCGGAGGCCGAACCCGACCAGGCGGCCGTAGTCGAGCCGTCCGAGCCGGTGCTGGAGCCCATGATAGAGCGCCCTGAGCACGAACGACCGCTTAATCAAACCTCGACGGCGGAGGATGCGGGCGAACAGATACGTGGTCGTCTCCGCCAGCAAGGTGCCGTCCACGTCCAGAAAGGCCGCCCGAGGCGCGGGATCGAACCCGGGCCAGGCCCGCTTGCGTGAAGTGGGGAGTTTGGAGTTCGGATTGCGTCTTGACGATGACATGGTCGCGACCTCACCCCCTCATCAATTGACCGTCGGTAACAAACATCCGCAATCAAGAGAAACCCATGACTCGAAGAGAAATTCAAATCTTAATAAAATATTCCATTGAAACGATTTATGAATATAAAAGACGAAAATTGTTTTTATTCAATCCAACGGCCGATGACGTTTGCCAGTTCACGCGCCCGTTCCAAGTCGGCGGCCTCGGCGATCACGCGGACGATGGGCTCGGTGTTGCTGGCGCGGACATGGACCCAGCCGTCGTCGAAGTCGAGCCGGAGGCCGTCGCGACGATCGGCGAGACCGTTGGGGTGGGCCTCGGCGATCCGGTCGAACCGTTCGGTGATCGGCGGACCATCGCCCATTGGGAATTTCTCCTTGACCATGGCGTAACGAGGCAGGCCCTCGACCAGTTTCGAGAGGGGAAGGCCGGTCGCCGCGAGCAGGTCGAGCACCAAGGCCATGCCGACGAAACTGTCGCGCACGAAGCCGATCCGGGGGTCGATCACGCCGCCGTTGCCCTCGCCGCCCAGGACGGCCCCCTCGGCTCGCATCCTTTCGACCACATGGATCTCGCCAACCGGGGTCCGAACCACCGGACAGCCAAGCTCCAGCGCCAAGGTTTCGGTGACGCGCGACGTCGAGAGGTTCAGGACGACCGGCCCGATCCGCTGGGCCAGCAACCGTTGCGCGGCGAGGGCGAGGGTCAATTCCTCGCCGATGTAACGACCGGCTTCATCAATCAAGGCCAGGCGGTCGGCGTCCGGGTCCTGCGCGAAGCCGATGGCGGCCCCAGCGGCCGGCACCAAGGCGGCAAAGGTGCGCAGGTTGGCCTCGGTCGGCTCAGGAAGGTGGTCGTAGCGGCCGTCGGGCTCGCCGCCAAGGATCAAAGGCTGGCAGCCGAGCGCGCGAAGCAGGGTTGAGGCCAGGCGACCACCAGCGCCGTGACCGGCGTCGAGCGCGACGATGAACCGTTGGCGGCGGATGGCCTCGACGTCCACAATCTTCAGGATCGCCGCCAGGTGACCGGCGTCGGGATCGTCCAGGTGGCGAACCTTCCCCAAGCTCGACCAGGAGGCCCAGTTGAACTCGCGCCGTTCGAGCCGTTGCAAGAGCCCCCGACCCGCCTCGGCACCCAGCACCATCCCCAAGGGCTGAAAGAACTTCAGGCCGTTGTACTCGGGCGGATTGTGCGAGGCCGAGATCTGTACGCCGCCGGCAGCCTCAAGGTCGCGAACCAGAACGCCGATGGTGGGCGTCGCCGCCGGACCTGCCAGCAAGACGTCGCGCCCGGCGGCCGTCAAACCGGCCAGGACCGCATGGACGAACACCGGCGCCGAGGGTCGGCCGTCGTGCCCGACGACGATCGGCCCGGGCCCACAACCCGCCGCGTAGGCCGCCACGAATTCCACCACCGCCGCGGGATCGAGCCCGTCGCCCACAATCCCGCGCAAGCCGGAGATGCTCGCAATCCGCGTTGCCGCCACGTCTTAGACTCCCCCACCGCCATCAACACAAGAGGATTGCAAAGTCAATGTAGGGCGGCTGTTCCGGCCGCAACGAACCAGTCCAGGACGGCCGGGGCGACCGCCCTACATCAAGGATTCCTGGACTTCGCAATCCTCCTGGCCATCAACAAACCGCATTTGCGTTCGGGTCTTCTTGCTTGCTACTCTAGTAAGTGAGCCGCCCTTCGGACAAGCCTCAATCCCGCGAGCATTTTCGGCGGCCGTCTGTTTTGGATAATTGGACCTTGTTATCCTGATAATGATCTCCTATCATGGAGGTAGGCACGATGCGAGACCGGAACGTCCCCGGGAGGTTTGGCCATGTGGGTTAAGTCTTGGGCAAAGCGTTGGGCTTGGCGATGGCTGCCCGTGGTGGTCTTGATCGCGGCATGGGTCGGGGCGACGGGTTTGGCGCGCGCGGGCGACCTGCCGATTGAAAGGGAGCCGATTAACTACTTGGCGGCTCCGTTGGACGATCCCATCGCCCGGTTGCAGCTTAAGCTGGACAAGGGCGAGCGGACCTTGAGCTTCGATCCTGAACATGGATATCTGTCCTCGGTGCTCAAAGAGCTGGGGATCTCAACGACGTCGCAGATGTTGGTCTTCAGCAAGACCAGTTTCCAGCACATGCGGATCTCGCCCAAGGCGCCTCGGGCGGTCTACTTCCGCGACGACGCCTACGTGGCCTGGGTCCGTGGGGGTGACTTCCTGGAAATCTCGGCCGTCGATCCCAAGCAAGGCGGGGTCTATTACTTGCTCACCCAGGAAGAGGACTCCGAGCCGACGTTCGAGCGTCAGACGCACAACTGCCTGGCCTGCCACCTCACGTCGAAGACCCAGGACGTGCCCGGGCACCTGGTCCGTTCGCTTTACGCCGACCCCGGCGGGATGCCGATCTTCAGCGGCGGTTCCTATGTGACCGATCAAAAGAGCCCCATGGAACATCGCTGGGGAGGCTGGTACGTCACCGGCACCCACGGCAAGCAGCTCCACATGGGCAACATCCTCTATCGGGACCGAGCCAACCCCAGGCGGACCGACCTGAAAGCCGGGGCCAACGTCACCAAACTCAACGACCGGTTCGACACAAGCGCCTATCTGACCGGCCATAGTGACATCGTGGCATTAATGGTCTTGGAACATCAGACCCAGATGAATAACTTGATCACTCGCGCCGGCTATGAAGCCCGCCTGGCTGGCCAGAGCGACGATGGTAAGCCGTCTGAGCGGGTTGATGAGGCGATTGACGGACTGCTCCAGTATCTCTTGTTCTCGGAAGAGACCCCCTTGACCGCTCCGGTGGTCGGCACGTCTGGCTACGCCAAGTACTTCGCCGCGCTTGGGCCTCGTGATCACCAGGGGCGGTCGTTGCGCGACTTTGACCTCAAGACCCGTTTGTTCCGTTATCCATGCAGCTATGAGATTTACTCGCAAGCGTTTGACGCCCTGCCCGCGGCGGCGCTCGACTCACTCTATCACCGCCTCTTCGAGGTCTTGACCGGCAAGGACCAATCCTCCGCCTTTGCCCACTTGACTCCCAAGGACCGCAAGGCCATCCTGGAGATCCTTCGCCAGACCAAGACCAACCTGCCTGACGAGTGGGCGGCGAAGGCTCCTTGATTGACGGCCGTCGGGAGTCACGCTCCGACAGCGGAATATAACCGATGGATTCCTCACGCCCCCGCCAGATTCCTCGTGCCGGCACGAAGCTGCGCGGGGGTTTCCAATCAGGGTCGCATAGTGTGAAGCCGTTGATAATTCAGGGTTTCCGCGAATGGATTTCCAGCAAAAGTCGTCGGCGACGGCCGACGGAATCAAAAGTGCGTAATGGTTCTGCCGTAAGTGGTCCGCGAGGATGGGACCATTGACGCGATCCGCACCCATCGGAGGGCGTTGGCGCTTTGATGACCGTCCTCCACAAGTCGATAACCGTGCAAGGCGAGGGCCGAACCAATGGCGACGATAAGCCGCGTCGGCACCGGGGTCTTGCTCCTCGGCGGTCTGTCGCTGGGTGCGTTGATGGTCTATACGCTGATCGGGCTCGGCGGCGTTGGGAATCCAACCGGCCGAACCGACGGCGTGGCTGATATCGCGGTCTTTTTCTATGATCGGGTCGATTGGCTCGACTTCCGTCAAGGGATCGCCGCCTGCGCCCACAAAGGACTGGTCAGGCCGGTTCATGAGGCCGAAACCGAGGTCGTCGTGCAGACGCCTCACCGCCAGCGGCCGATCCGATTTACCTGGCACCCGGTTCGAGGCGTCGGCCAGACCAGGGCTGAGGTACGCCGCCTGGCCACCAGGCCCGACCCCGCCCTTGCGGTCGTCGGCTCGGACAACACCTACTGGACAACAGTTCTCGCCGAGGAACTGCGGGCTTCGACGGGTTCTGACCACGACCAGGGGCCGGTGCTTCTGGTCCCCTGGGCGACCGCCTTGCGGGTCGAGCCGACCGACGGTCGAGGGGATGCGGTTCCGCTCCTTGGGATTTATCCAGGTCGGACCTTTCGGTTCTGCATGAACAGCCGACGCCAGGCGGACCTGGTGGTCCGCTGCATGGTGCGTCACGACCCTGACCGGTCGCCGGCGAGGGTCTTGATGGTCGTCGATCAGACCGACCCTTACTCGGTGGACATGGCGGACAATTTCCGCGACGCGGTGGCCGCGATCGTGACCAAGACCGAGGTGGTCGAGGCCGATGGTGATTTGGCCTTCCCCGACCTTTACGACGTCAGGGCCGCTCGTTGGGCTGAGGACGTCTGGCGGGCGGTTCGCGAGGTTCCCGACGGCCGGCCGACCTGGCTGGTCCTCCCCTTGCAAGGCGACCCGGCCAGGCGCTTGATTCAGGCCTTGCGGACGCAAGGCCGATCCGTCCCCGAGGCCGAGGCCGCGCGCCTGGACGTCGTCTGCGGCGACGGAATCGGCCTGGAAACCCTCTCGGAACTGGCCGGTACGCAGCCGTTCGCCGTCTGGGCCGTCTCGTCGGCGACGATCCACGGGCCAGGGGCTGAGATCGGCCCTGACGCCCAAGTCCTGGCCGAGCTGGTCGCGACCATCGCCGACCGGATCGACCGCGCGGCCGAGGTCGTGGGGTTCGACTTGCGGGCGGCCCTGACCAGGCTCGACGTGCTCTCCGACGACCCCGCGGCCGTGGCTGGCCGGTCCCTGGAGTTCGATCGCAAAGGGGAACGAGTCGGCGACGATCTGGGGCATGTCCTCCTGTCAGGCCCTCGACAGACCGAGGTCCTCGCCTTCGAACGCGGCAACGGTGGGACCTGGCCCGAACCTTTGGCGATGCCGCCCGCCTCTCTTGAGGCCAGGCTCAGATGACCCCCGGAGCCACGACCGGGCCAAACGCATTAGGCCGCTTGCATGCGACTCTCGGCACGCCCGGATTGATGATCGGGGTCTTCTCGCTTCTCTCCTTCGGCTTCGGCCTGGTCGTCCTGGTCCGCGAGTACGACCGGCTTCGCCAGGCAGGTCGCGAGGCGGTTGGCCCGGCGATCAGCCTCTGGGTCAAGACGGCCCCCGTCCATTACCTGGGCTGGTCGTTGCCGGATTACGTCGATCGCTGGCGACGAGCCTCGACAGGGGCAAAGGACGATCGCCTGACCGACGTCCGTCGGGCCTTGCGGACCCTGGGCGATCCGACCCGTCAATCCCCCTTGATCGAGATCGTGACCATGGATCTGGTCGCGGCCGGCAAGCCACTCGCGGCCTGGCGACCGTGGCCGATCCTGCCCCCGGAACCCAACGATCTCTCAGAGCGGATCGTTCTTCCGGCCGCCGGTCCAGGGCCTCCGGTCGATCTGGTGGTCCGCTACCGTTTGACGCCCGAGATCGCCGAGGCGGCGCGTCGGCTCGAAGTCTCGTACCGTCGGCTCTTGCTCGCCTTGCTGGGTCTGTCTGGCTATTCGCTACTCTGCCTGGGATACATGGTCTTGCATGCCAGGGCCCTGAGCGAGCGCGTGGCTCGTGAGAGCGCGCAGGCGGCGACGCTCGACCTGGCCGACCGCACCTGTCATGAGCTGGGCAACGTCGCGTTCGTGCTGGCCAACGAGCGGCGTAACCTGGCCGACCATCTAGCGTTGGTTGATCGGTTCGTGGTCGAGGAGCCCGAGGCCCTGGCCGCCGCGATTCGTAGAGCGGGGCTTGACTCAACCCAGGCCGACCGGCTTCGTACCGCGCTGCGTCGCGAGTACGCCGAGCGCGGGCTCGACCCGGACGTCGAGCTGCGCGGCGGCTCTGCGGTCGCCGCGGACGTCTGCCGCCAGGTTGCCGTCTGTTCCCGCTACATCGCGTTGATGGTCCGCGAACTCGACGCTTACCTCAAGCAATCGAGCTTGCCGGTCGCCCCGGGCCCGATCGACGTCAACGACTGCCTGGACGACGCCCTGGCCTTGCTCGCCCCGTCCTTGGAATCGGCCGCCGCGCAAATCGACCGTGAGCCGATCGGCAAAGACAGCCCCAGCACTCTGGCCGATCGCCGGCTCTTGGTCCACGCCCTGGTCAACCTGCTCAAGAACGCGCTCGAAGCAGCCTCAGCCGCGGGTCGAACCCCTCGGATCGCCTTGACGACCGGCGCCGACGGGGGGACCGCCTGGATCGAGATCGCCGACAACGGACCTGGCATCCCGTCCGAGACCCGGCCCAGGATCTTCGACGTCGGCTACTCCACCAAAGGGACCGGTCGCGGCCGTGGCCTGGCAATCGCCCGCGAGTCGGTTCGCGCCCAGCACGGTCAGATCCAGGTCGCCAGCCGTCCAGGCGAGGGTACGACCTTCCGGATCGAGCTGCCTGTCGCGGCCACTGGTCGAATTTGATCAAGGCGGACCTGTCCGCGCTCCGTTTTGAACCGACGAGGAGGCCCCTCTTGGGACGCATCGAGACCTTTGACCACACCGCCGACGTCGGCCTGCGAATCGTCGGGACTGACCTGGACGACCTCTTCCGCACAGCCGCCGAGGGCCTTATTGACTACATCGTCGTCAACCGAGACGCGGTGCGCACCACCGTCAACGAGTCCGTCATCCTTCGCGCTGATTCGACCGCCGACTTGCTTCTTGACTGGCTCGGCGAGCTGATCTTCCGCTGTGAGACGTCGCACATGCTCTACAGCCAATTTAATGTTCACGTCTCCGCTAACGGTCTGGACCTTACGGCCGAGATCAAGGGCGAACCGATCGACCACGACCGCCATGTACTCGACCACGAGGTCAAGGCCGTGACCCGTCACGGCGCAACGCTTCACCATGACGGTGACGAATGGCATGCGGAATTGATCCTGGATATCTGACATTAATATTATTTCATGATGTCACGCTAGCAAAATAATGCCTTGCCGTTCGACCTCCAAGGGCTAGACTTCAGCCTGACGCCGCGATACCGTCGGGACCGCAACCAAAAAGGCGCGAGGGTTGACGGCCAAAGGTGGAGGGTTGACGATGCGATTTGTTGTTTACGCAGCCTTGCTTATCGGTCTTCTCGCACCTCCTGGTCAAGCCGGCGACGGATCAACGCGCGATCAGGCGGCGTCGGCTTTGCGGAACGCGGTCGGGTTCTTTCGCGCCCGGGTGGCCGTCGAGGGTGGCTATCTTTGGCGGTACAGTGAAGACCTGTCGCGTCGCCAAGGGGAAGAGAAGGCGACGGCCACCATGGCCTGGGTGCAGCCTCCTGGTACGCCTGCTGTCGGTCTGGCCTTGCTCAACGCTCATGAGGCCGCCGGCGATCCGTATTACCTCGACGCGGCTCGTGAGACGGCGCACGCCTTGGTTCGCGGCCAGCTTCGCTCTGGCGGTTGGGATTACTCGATCGAGTTCGACCCTCGGCTCCGTTCCCGGATTGCTTACCGGGTTGATCCAGAGGTCAAGAACGGGCGCAACGTGTCCACCCTGGACGACGACACGACCCAGGCGGCCTTGCGACTCTTGATGCGCATCGACCGCGCCTTGAAGTTCGAGGACGCTGCCATTCATGAATCCGTGGGATTCGCACTCAAGGCGTTAAGGAACGCCCAGTATCCCAATGGCGCCTGGCCGCAGCGCTTCGACCGAGCACCCGACCCGGCCCGCTTCCCTGTCACCAAGGCCGCCAGTCCGGACGACTGGTCTCGGACTTATCTGAAAGCTGATTATCGCGGCCATTATACTCTCAATGACAACACCCTGGCTGACATGATCGACGTTTTCCTGGAAGCAGGGCGGATCTACGACCGACCCGAATATCAAAAGGCCGCCGAGCGCGGCGGCGACTTCCTCTTGCTGGCGCAGATGCCCGAGCCGCAACCGGCCTGGGCGCAGCAGTACGACGCCGAGATGCATCCGGTCTGGGCCCGCAAGTTCGAGCCGCCAAGCATCACCGGAGGCGAATCACAAGGAGCACTCAAGGTCCTTTTGCATCTTTATCGAGAGACTGGCCATGATCGTTTTTTGGCACCGATCCCAAAAGCGCTTGCATACCTTCGCCGATCGCGTCTGGACGACGGCCGTCTAGCCCGGTTCTACGAGCTGAAAACCAACCGGCCGCTCTATTTCACCAAAGACGACTACGAGTTGACCTACAGTGACGCTAACATGCCGACCCATTACGCATTCAAGATTGGTGACGGAACCGGATCAATCACTCGTGAGTATGAACGGCTCAAGGCGAACGGGCCGGATCGTCGTACCGACCCGACGCAAACCGCTCGGCCGCGTCCGAGCAAAGTTCTGGAAACTCGGGCCATGGCCGTCGTCAAGGCGCTCGACGATCAAGGACGCTGGGTCGAGGACGGGCGTCTGAAGGCTTTCGGGCCGGACGATCCGACCCGGCGAGTCATCGACTGCGGCACGTTTATCCGGAACGTCGACGCCCTCAGCCGCTATCTCGCGTCAACACGTCCTTGACCAATAGGCCGCTTGACGGCGGATGGTCTGCACGCCCTTTTAAGAATGACGCTGTAACCCTTTCATTCTGGAGATTGCTTACGATGAAGCGCCCTGGTCTGGTCTTGATGGCCTTGTCGTCGCTGGCTCTGGTCTGGTCGTTGTCTTTGAGGGTCCAAGGGGGGGCCGACGACCCCAAACCCGCTCAGGTTACCCTGCCAGGCGCCCGGCCGACGATCGAGGCGATTCACTTTCCCAGCCTTCAAGCCGCCCTGGATGTGTTGCCGGAGGGCGGGGGAGTTGTCCAACTGCCTGCCGGAACGTTCGAGATCAATGAGCCCCTGGTTTTAAGCTGTGAAGACGTACTTCTGCGTGGATCAGGCACGGCGACGCTGATCAAGAACGTCAATGAGGACGGCAAGCCCGCGCTGATCGTCAGGCCTTCGAAGTTCGAAACCGACCCCAAGGCCATGCAATGGCGCGTGAAGCTGGCCGATTTCCGGATCATCGGCAACCCCAAGAGCGGCCACGGCATTGAGGCGACCAACGTCAATGAGCTGTTCCTCGACGGTGTGACCGTCAGCTATCACGGCGGCGACGGCGTCCACATGACGAAATGTACGGAAGATGCGCGGATCTGTAATTCCCTGATTACCTATAACAAGGTGACGGGTCTGCACCTGATCGCCTGCCATGACATCGTCGTCTCTGGCAACCAGTTCGAGGAGAATCAGGACGCCTTGCGGTGTATCGATTCCTATAACCTCTGCATGACAGGGAATTGCCTTGACGACCATCTTCGTCATGGCGTGGTGATTGAGAACACCTATGGCTCGGTCGTCTCCGGGAACATGATCGAGGAGTGCGACGGGACCGGGATCATTCTCGATCGCGACTGCTACGGAATCACCCTGAGCGCCAACGTGATTGCCCATGAGCAAGGCGGCGGCATCGACCTGCGTGGCGCGCACGGTTGCGCCGTCAGCGCCAACACCTTCACGATCATCAAGCAGGACGCCCTCCTTATCGGCCCCAACAGCGGCCGGATCACAGTCACCGGCAACAACTTCTCGGACAGCACGATCGGAAACAGCGAGGTCAAACGCCTGAAGAACGACCGCGGGGCCAGCGGCCTGACCCTGGACGGCACCTCAGACGTGGCAATCTCGGGCAACCTGTTCTCAAGCGTCAAGCCGAAGGCGATCAAAGTCACCGACGCGCCCAGCCAACGCATCCTGGTTTCAGGCAACGTATTGACCGACGTCGAAAGCGACCACGCCCAGTTGCGCGACTCAAAGATCGGTGAGAACCTCGAAAGTGAGTCCAGGTGAGACAAAAGTCCTGGTATTGCGTCGCCGACACCGTAGGCTGGATGGAACCCCTGGAGAATTCCAAGGGGTCAGGCGATGCAGCCCGCTTGACCGATCCCCACGACCAGATGAAGGAGCGATCACTTCTTCTCTTGATCGAGAAGTGACATCAATACATTCAACGCATCATGGGATAACCGATCGATCATGGTTTCCAGATCGGTCGGCCGCTCGTGTTGCGTGTTCAACCGGGGAGCAAGCCCAGCTTGGCGATCAGCAGGCGATGAAGCTTGGCGGACTTCTCGGCCACGGCCTGGACCGCCTTGATCTCGCCGGTATCGAGCCAGATCCCGTGCTCCTGGCAGCGGTCGATGACCAGATGAATGCCCACATCAGCATGAACCTGCGTCATGATCTTACCGCAGTGAGGGCACGCCGCCGGGTCGGTACTCTCCTCCCGGGCGCTCTGGGTACGGAGGTCGGTGAATTGCCTGCGCTCCTCGGCCGAGAATTCCATGTCCTTGGCGTCAATCACTTGTTGGAGTTCGCCCTGATCCAGCCAGATTCCCCAGCAGTTATCACACATGTCGACTTGAACGCCTTCATAATCGGTCGTCTGGAGCATCAGCTTGCAGCGGGGGCAATCCATCGGAAGGCTCCTTTGGTCAGGAAGACCGGACTCGGGGTCAGCCTCCCATCGTCGCCTGAGCAGGCATCGGTGGGCAAGCCACTGGAACCCGTCAGATGCAAGTTTCGATCCGCTTGACGGGCCCGATCGGATCGTTCGCTCAATCGAAAGGAGGCACGGCATGCGAGTTGGTTACGATCCGGAAACGCCGATGCGTGGGCAGATTGACGCCAATGCGCAGGCGTCGCAGCGGGGGTGGAGGGCGACGCACGTCTGCCGGCCGTGAAGAATCAAGCGGTGGCTGAAGCCAATCCACTGGGTCTTGGGAAGGATGTTTATCAACTCACGTTCGATGACAATGGGGTTTGTGCTTATGGTCAGACCTAAACGGTACGTCAGGCGCTTGACGTGGGTATCCACGACGACTCCGGAGGCGATCCCAAACGCGGTGCCGAGCACGACGTTCGCTGTCTTGCGGCCGACTCCTGGCAGGGCCGTGAGGGCTTCAAGGTCGCGCGGTACCTGGCTGCCGTGATGCTCCACCAGGGCTTCCGCCATCGCTACCAGATTGCGGGCCTTGGCCCGGAAGAAGCCCGTGGCGTGAATCAAGGTCTCGACGTCGGCCAGGTCGGCGACGGCCAACGATTCCGGCCCTGGAAAGCGGGCGAACAGGGCAGGCGTGACGAGGTTGACCCGAGCGTCCGTGCATTGAGCCGAGAGCACCGTGGCGGCAAGCAGCTCAAACGGATTGCGATGGTCCAACGCACAGGCCGGTTCGGGGAAGAGCCGGTTCAGAGCGCGGACCAACCGACGGCCTTGGAGCTTGAGATCGGGGCTAACCGGTCCTGGGCGAGACATGCGGAATAGGCTCCAAGGGAACAGGCTGACGGGCCTTGCCGGTGGCACCCCTTGGCCTACAATGGCCCTCGGGACCGGATGTTCCTGCAACCGTCGATCCAGAGAATAACGGTTCGGGCCGCCAGGCTGGTAGGCCAAAACGAAGCGGGGGCGTGACCCCGCTCGATCGTCTACTGGCTCGTGAGCCGCCGCGTTGGGAGTCGCCGCATGAGGGATGGGTTTGACCGGCCTGGTTCGGAATCGCGGGTCCGGCTCTTCCCACTGCCGGGAGTGGTCCTGTTCCCGCACGCCGTCTTGCCGCTGCACATCTTTGAGCCGCGCTATCGCCAGATGATCACTCATGCACTGGCTGACGACCATCTGATCGCGATGGTCCGGCTTCGCGAACCGTTGGAATGCCTTGATGAAGGGCAATCCGCGATCGAGGAGGTCGCCTGCCTGGGGCGGATCATCAGGCACGAGCCCTTGCCCGACGGCCGGTTCAATCTGCTCTTGTTGGGCCTGAAGCGAGTTCGACTGGTCCGCGAACTGCCGGCGTCCACACTCTACCGCCAGGCGGAGGTCAAGGTCCTGGAAGACAACGAGCCCTCGGCCAACGTCGAGCCGATGCGCACCGAACTGATCGAACGGTTTGTTGCCTTGGCCGCAGATCAAGGCATCCATGAATCTGGTCTGTGTCAGATGCTCAGCCCCGACCTGCCGCTCGGCCCGTTAACCGACCTGATCGCACACGCCATGGCCGGCCTGCCCTCGGTGGTCAAGCAAAAACTCCTGGATGAGCCGAGGGCCGATCGTCGGCTCGACCTCTTGAACTCCCACCTGCGCGAGCTAGTCGGGTTCTCGCCCAGAGGACGCCGATCGTACCCGCCCCCAGTGAGCCGGAACTAGAGGGACTCAAACGAATCAGCCCTTGACTTGATTCCAGACGCGCCAAGCTCTACAATCGCCTTGAGTCACCATACCAGAGGCGAAGGGAGTCATTCCACGCGCCTTCTTGGACGCCCTGCCGCCTTGGCCCAAGGTTCATTTATGTCGAACGGTCATTCATCCGAACGCCCTTATCCCTTAATGGACATTGACGGCGACCCCGCGCCAACGCCACCAAACCCGGTCGATCAAGAGCGCATCCGTCGGGCTGTGCGAGAGATCCTGGAGGCCGTGGGCGAAGACCCCGACCGCGAAGGGCTGGTCGAGACCCCCGACCGGGTCGCACGGATGTATGCCGAGGTCTTTCAGGGGTTGCATCAAGATCCCAGCATTCATCTCAAGAAGTCATTCACGCAAGAATACGATGAGATGGTTGTGGTCAGGGAGATCGAGTTCGCCAGCTTCTGCGAGCACCACCTTTTGCCGTTCACGGGGAAGGTGCATGTGGCCTACATTCCCAAAGGGCGGGTGGTGGGGTTATCGAAGATCCCCAGGGTGGTCGATGCTCTGGCCCGCCGACCGCAGTTGCAAGAGCGGTTGACGCAAGAGCTGGCCGAGTTGCTGATGAGCGAGCTGGATGCGCGCGGGGTGGGGGTCGTGATCGAGGCCTCGCATAGCTGCATGACGATCCGAGGCGTTCGAAAGCCGGGAAGCACGTTTGTCACCAGCGCGATGCTGGGGATGTTCCGCGATCGACACAAGACCCGCGCCGAGTTCCTATCCTTGATTCACGACGGCCGCTCTTGAGCACCTTGGGGGCGGGCATGTCGCTGGCGATGCTGGCCGATTTCGCGGTTCGGCTGGCCTGGGGAATGGCGGCGATGCTGCTGGTGGTTCCTTGGCGGATTGTGCCGCCAGCGTTCTTCCGCACGCATTGCCAGGTCATTCTCTGTCTTTTGGTTCTGGCCGTCCTGGCGCAAGAGCGCTGGGGGGGCGGCCCCTTGTCTTACGCCTTGGGCGTGGGGGCGGCACTCTCGGCTCTGGCGATGATTGGCTGGGGCCTGGGCTTGGTTCGGCTGGCCCTCCCTTTGACGGCGGCGGTCGTCGCGTCCACTCTTGGGGCGATGGCCTGGGCGTCCTGGGGTGAGTCGTCTTTCGCGTTCTCAAGCTTGGTGCTTACCGCCCGGCTCAGTTCGGCGTTGCTTTTGGGCTCGACCTTGACGGCGATGCTTTTGGGGCACCATTACCTGACGGCGCCTTCGATGACGATTGACCCGCTATTCCGGCAGGTCCAGATCATGGCCTGGGCCCTGGGAGTGCGGACGGTCTTGGCGGCGTTAGGCCTGGCGATTTTAATGATGGGCGGCCCTGATCAGACCGAGGGAGGCCGGGGCATGGTCTTGTTTCTTGGGATGCGCTGGGGGATGGGGATCGCTGGTCCCGCCCTGGCAACCTATCTCGCCTGGCGGACGGTCCAGATCCGCTCGACCCAGTCGGCCACCGGAATCCTCTACATCGGCATGACCCTCGTCTTGTTTGGCGAGTTGACAGCCATGGTACTGGCTCGCGACCTCAATGGGGTCTTCTGATCTGCACTTTTGGGGCGTGTCGCCCTCCCGTC
>JBDTIR010000186.1:0-3755 GCA_039936275.1 Isosphaeraceae bacterium
CAGAGAGAACCGATTTGGCACCCGCTCAATAGGTCCAAGTCACCACTAATTCAGCAAACGGCTCGATTCCAAGCCTGATTGTGTGAGCGGAGCTTCAACCGCCCGGTAACGTTGCTATAGTGTCAAATTTGCCTGGATTTCGTAAAAAAGGTCTGACCACGATGCAAACCGGCGACGTCGTGGCCGGGCCTGGACCGTCGGCCGCTGTGTCGGAGCGGGTCTATTATCCTGAGCTTGATGGCCTGCGGTTCGTGGCCTTCCTGGCGGTGTACGTTTTTCATGGCGGGGTGCCCCAGTTCGGCCGGTGGGTTAACGCGCTTGCTGCCGGCTTGACGAGCCTGGTCCCTTCAGCTCGCCCCTGGCTCCCTTTGAATCCTGGCGAGGCCATTCGGAGCAACGGCTGGATTGGGGTTCAGTTCTTCTTCATCCTCAGCGGTTACCTGATCTCTACCCTCTTGTTGCGCGAGGAGGCCAGGTACGGACGGATCAGCTTGCGGGCCTTCTGGGTTCGGCGGATCTTGCGGATCTGGCCGCTCTACTACCTGACCCTGACCCTGGCGTTCTTCGCCCTCCCCTGGTTCGACGGGGTGACCCCAACGACCTACGGCCCTGGTTACGGCCGCCACCTGCCCGCGTTCTTGGTCTTCGCCGGCAACTGGTCAATGGCCTTGCTCGGGCCTGTTGGCAACGACGCCATCAGTATTCTCTGGAGCGTCTGCATCGAGGAGCAATTTTACGTGCTCGCCCCCCTGCTGGTGGCGTTTGTGCCGCCCGGGGGGCGCCTGGCCGTCGTCGTCGCCCTGATGGCCAGCGCCGTCGCCGGCCGATACGCCCTGGCTCGCGCCGAGGCGGGCCCTTTGCTCTTTCAGTACAACATGATTACGCATCTGGATACGCTACTCAGTGGTGTCTTGCTCGCACTGGTCTGGCAGCGGTTTCCGCCTGATGAGCGGACGAGGCGCCGGCTGCTCTGGATGCGCTGGCCCCTGGGTCTGGCCCTGATTTACCTGCTGAGCCGTCCAGGTCTGGCGCACGGCTCGGCGGCAAGGCGGACCTGGGACTTCGTGGGGCTCTGGGTCTGCGGGGTCGGCGTGGTGGCCCTGGCCAGGGTGGGGGGAGGTTGGCTCTCCGCCTTGCTGGCCAATCCGCGCCTGGTCTGGCTAGGCAGGATCAGTTATGGGTTGTACATGTATCATGAGATCGCTCTCTGGCTGTCGAGGCGGGTAGACCAATGGCTGGGTTGGTTCCCGAACAAAGAGCCGTTGATGGCCATCGGCTCGTTCGCCGCCACGGTGCTCATGGCCGCTGTGTCGTACCTGGTCGTGGAGCGACCGTTCCTGAAACTTAAACGAGGCTGGACCCGCGTCCCCTCGCGGCCGATCTGAGAACCGGGGCCGTTTGCGCTCGGATCGATCGCCCTTCTGGCCGGGAACGAGAGGATAGGTATGTTGCGCATGACCTGGCTTGTGGTCGGCCTCGGTCTCGTCCTTGTCGGCCAGACCCGGGCCGATGTGGTCGAGTTCACCGAAGGGGGGCGGGTCGAGCTACCGGCGGTTGACATGGGCGCGGCCGTTCGCCTCGACGGTCCGACAGGGCCGGTCGTCTTTCGTAAAGCGGAGATTCGCTCCATCCTGCCCAGGCCGTTGCCGGCGCGTGAGTGGCCTGCCCAGCGTGCTTCAGCCTTGGTGAGCGGGGCGGATGCGCGGTTCCAGACCGCCTGGTGGGCCTTGATGAACGGCCTGACCTCGGAGGCCGTGGCGATGCTCCGCGAAGCTCATCAGGCCGACCCGCAACACCAGCCGACGACCAGGATGGTCGCGATGCTCGATCGCCTCGACCGTCCCGGTCTCGATCCCGACCTGAATACGTTCCGGGCCCGTTTACCGGGCGATTGGCGACTGGCCAAAGGTTCCCACGTCGTCCTCGCCCATCAGCACAACTCGGCCGAGGCGACGGAACGGGTCGAACTTCTTGAACAGGTCTTCACGTCATATTACCTGTTCGTGACTGCGCTCGGGTTCGACCTGACGACCCCTTCGGAACGGTTGGTCTCCGTCTGGTTCGCCAAGCGCGACGATTATCTGGCCTACCTGCGCAACGAAGAAGCAGACGCCTTTCTGACGACTCGAGGCTTCTATCACCCGACGAAAGACCTCGTGTTGACCTATGATTCTCGAACCGATCTCAGCAGGGCCCGCGTCCGCGACCGTCTCGAACGGCCTGGCGGAACGGACCTGCGCCGCAAGATTCTGTTTGAGCTGGAGTGGCGGGCGCTCGACTGGGGCACGGCGAGCCATGAGATGGTGCATCAACTGGTTGCACACTCCGGGTTTGCCCCCCGCGCCGACGCCTTCCCGCTCTGGTTTCACGAGGGGTTCGCCGCGCAGTTCGAGGTCATCGTCGGCGGGCGTTGGGCGGGGATTGGCCAGCCGCATCCACTTCGCATGGCCGACTGGCCCAAAGGCGAGCCGCCCGCGCTCGCCTCCTTGATCCGCGACCAAGGGTTTGGCCAGGGGTACCGGGCCGGGAGCTATGTTCAGGCTTGGGCCCTGGTTGATTACCTCCGCCGCGAGCACCCCGGGCAGTTCGTGACCTTCCTCGACCTGCTTCGAGGTCCTGGTTCGGGCCTTGACCGGACCTTCGCCGCCTTCCGGACCAGCTTCGGGGACGACCTGATCCCGATCGAGCAAGGCTGGCTCAAACACGCCGCAAGCCTCCGGGCCTTGCCAAGGTGATCAGACCCAAAGAAGCGTCCAGATTACTCCAGGATCTCCCTCGCTCTGAACTCCGACGGTCCACGGAAAGAGCCCTGCTCGACAAGGGCCGACGACCCCCCTGAGCGCAGGCGATTGAGCTCCAGGATCAACTCAACGGGGTCGCGGTAACGGTCCTCACGGTTCTTCGCCAGCATCGTGCCGACGATCGAGCCGAGCGCCTGAGAGACCCTGGGATTGATCTCTTCCGGAGGGACCAAGGCAACGTCCCGATCGACATGCTTTTGCATGACCTCGGCGGTTGTTTTCCCTGGATAAGGAACCACTCCAGTAATCATGTGATAAAGTGAAGCACCGAGACTATAGATATCACTGCGGATGTCGAGATCAACCTGTCCACGGACTTGCTCTGGGCTGATGTATTCCGGGGTGCCAACGGCCATGCCGGCCTCGGCGACGGCCCAGTCGGGGTCGTCGATCGGTCTGGCCAGGCCGAGGTCGATCAGCTTGACGCCGCCGCGGGCGTTGAGGATCACATTGGCCGGCTTGATGTCGCGATGGACCAAGCCGCGTTCCTGGATGTGGGCCAGGGCTTCGGCGACGTCCAGGGCGATCGTGATCGCCTCGGGCTCATCGAAGACTTCGTGTCGGTCGAGCCGGTCCTGGACCGTTTCACCTTCGACGAACTCGGTAACGAGGAAGTGGTGCCCGTTGACTTCCCCTGCGTCGATCACCTGGACGATATGGCCGTGCGACAAGCGGGCGGTCATCTGAGCTTCCAGGCGCAGGCGTTCAGCGTATTCGGGTTGACCGGCGAACTTCTCATGCAAAACCTTGATGGCAACCGGCCGATCCACGCTGGTCTGGCGGGCCCGGTAGACCCGGCCCATCGCCCCGTCTCGCAAGGTTTCGATGATGCGATAGCCAGGGATTTCCAGAGGGAGCAGAGGGAGCGAGTCGGTCTTGCCGTTTGCGGTTTGAGGTTGAGGCGGGGGAACTTCGCCGAGGACTTCGGCCTCGACTCGAAGCGTGACCTCATGG
>JBDTIR010000187.1:0-3201 GCA_039936275.1 Isosphaeraceae bacterium
GGCACGGGCGTTCGAGGGGTCGGCCTTGGTCCCGCAGCCTGGCCGTCAAGCTGCGGTAGGAGCCAGTCGAGGCCGTCGAGGTTGTCCTTGAGCCGCGCCTCGGCGTCGTCCTGCGTGTGGCCGAGGATGCCGATTGGCCCTTGATAACCGCTCGCAACGATTATCCGGAGCACCGACAGGTCCAGCTCTCCCTGGCCGAGCGGCAGGATCTTGCGGCCGACGCGGTCGCCCTGCGCATCCATGCCGTTGATATTGATGGTTTTCAGATAAGGCATCATCGCCTTCAAGAGCTTCGGCAGGCGGTCAAGGTGGTCGTGGCCGTGGTGGAGGTTGTAGACGATGCCGACGTTCGAGACCCCTTCGGCCTTCAGGCGCTCGATGATGGCGATCTGGTTCTCAGGCTCGCCGAACCAGCCGCCGTGGTTGTAAAGGGCGACCTCGCAGCCGATCTTGCCCGCTTCTTCGGCCAGGGGTTTCAGTTTCGCCGCGCCGGCCTCGACGCGCCTGGCTTGCTCAAGGGCTTCGACCCGATCGGCGCCGAGGTCGATCAAGGCCCAGAGCCTGGCCTTGAGTCCGTGCCGCTTGAGCAGGTCGAGAATCCGCCTGGAGTCATCATTCAACTCGCCGGGGGCGACCCAGAAGGCGTCCAACGCGACGCCGTGCCGCGCCAGGGCTTCAACCTCAGCGTCGAAGGTCGGAACGTGCTCGGCGCGCCAGTCGTAAGCAAAGTGCGTGAAGCCCAAGGTTTCCAGCATCGCCGCGCGTTCTTCAGGGCCTCGATGTTTCGAGTCGAACGGCACGATGCACCAGGCAACGAGGTTCTCGCGGTTGAAGATCGAGGTTGGCTTCGGCGCGTCGGCCCTGGCGAGGCTAGAAAGGAGCGTCAGGGCGACGAGGATCGTCTGGAAGAGTCGGCTCATGGCGAAGGGTGGGCTCCCATCCGCCCTCTCTTATTTGATTCAAACCGAAGCATCCGGGCGGTTCGACGATCATAGCCCTTGCCCCTGGCCGCTCGCCAGTCTCTTGGTCCGATCGTCAAGGGGTGGTTGTCTGGCTGCTCCAGTGGTCGAGCAGCTTCTTCTGGCGGGCCATCGCTTCCTGGGCCTCCTCAACGATCGTCTCGCAGACGAGCCGGCAGAGGCGCTCCACCAAGGGGTCGTCCAGCGTGTAGAAGACCTGCAACCCGTCCTTGCGGCGGGCGACCAGTCCCACCTCAGAGAGCATTTTGAGGTGCTTAGAGACATTGGCCTGGTTTCTGCCGGTCTCTTCAACCACCTGGCTGACGTTCCGCTCTCCAGGCATCAAGGCGCGCAGGATCGCCAGCCGGGTCGGGTCCGCGAGCATCCGGAACTTCTCCGCCATCAAAACCAGGAATTCATCGGGGATCGGAGCGGTCATGGCTTGACTGATTAACCAACCGGGAATATAGTTGTCTCGTAGGCCAAGAATATTGTAGCACGGCCTTGGTTAAATGGAAGGAAAAACAAAATGGTGAGGAGGACCGCAATGAAAGACCTGTTATTGCCCATCGGGTTGGTGGCCTTGTGGTTCGTGATGAGTCGCTGGGTGTTGCCGAGGATGGGTGTGCCGACCTGACTGGGCGGTTCGTGCGCGGTGTCACCGCGCCAGGCCGCGAAGTCTGCTTCGGAATCCGACGGAGCCTCGGGTCCGATCCGAGACGTCTCTGAGACGTCCGGAACGACGCACTTGAGCGATTGAACCAGATGTTCCAGGATGAACTGAACGGATGAAGGGAGGGGAGCAATGGACGTAGCGACGATCAGACCCGAGGAGCTCGATGAGCTTTCTCGGCGGGGCGAGCCGGTCGAGTTGATCGACGTGCGGACGCCGGTCGAGTATCGGGAGGTGCATGTCGAGTCCGCGCGGTCGGTGCCGCTTGACGGGCTCGACCCCTTGGCGATCATGGAGGCCCGCAACGGTTCGAAGGGGCTGCCCTTGTACACCATTTGTCGATCGGGGAGTCGAGGGCGGCAGGCGGTCGAGCGGTTCCAAGGCGCCGGGTTCACCAACGTGATTAACGTGGAAGGGGGCATCCAGGCCTGGGAACGCGCTGCCTTGCCGTTGGTTCGGGGCAAGAAGGCGATCTCCCTGGAGCGGCAGGTCCGGATTGCCGCCGGGTCTTTGGTGGTGGTCGGTACGACGCTGGGGGCGTTGGTGCATCCGGGGTTCCTGGCCTTGCCGGTGTTTGTCGGCCTTGGCCTGATCGTCTCAGGGATCACGGACACCTGCGGCATGGCGTTGATGCTGGCTCGGATGCCCTGGAACCGGGTCGAGCCCGAGGCGGCCATGTGTTCCCGATAATCGGGGCGTGGTCGTTGTGGGCAACCTCCTCAGTCTTGGACCTTGGAGGGCAGGCCCCTTTGGGGCTTGTCTTCGGGGCCTTGGTGGGCTTCTCGCTGGGCTTGACTGGCGGGGGCGGGTCAATCTTTGCCGTGCCGCTTCTGGTCTATGGCCTGGCGGTGCGGCCTCGGGAGGCGATCGGGATTTCGCTGGCCGCCGTGGGCGCGACCGCAATGGTCGGCGGCCTGCGTCGGCTGGCTCGGGGCGAGGTCGAGGTCCGCACGGGCTTGATCTTCGCCGTCGCTGGCATGCTCGGCGCGCCTGTGGGTTCCTGGCTGGGCGGCCTGCTGGCCGAAGGGGTCTTGCTGACCCTGTTCGCGGTCTTGATGGCCGCCGTCGCCTTGCGGATGTGGGTCCAGGCCAATCGCCAGCCCGAGGAGACCCTCGCGGTTCGCGCCGGGGTCGCGACCTTGGCGGATGAGCCCGGGCCCGCTTGCCGGCGAGATCCAGGCGGTCGGCTGCGGTTGACCTCCCGCTGTTTTGCCGTCCTGGCGCTTGCCGGACTGGTGACGGGTGTACTTTCGGGACTCTTCGGGGTGGGCGGCGGGTTCGTCATCGTACCCGCCTTGGTCTTCGTGACCGGCCTGGGGATTCATCGGGCCGTCGCCACCTCGCTGTTGGTCATCGCGCTGGTGAGCGCCTCGGGCGTGGCGTCGTACCTTGTCCAGGGTCGCCCCCTGCCCTGGTCATTGTCGGCCTTGTTCGTGGTAGGCGGGCTCTTTGGCATGGAACTTGGAGCACACGCGGGCCGACGCCTGAGCGGGCCAAGGCTGCAAAAGCTCTTCGCCGCGGCGATGGTCGCCGTGGCGATCTTCATCATGGTCAATCGTCTCGTTTGAC
>JBDTIR010000188.1:0-1738 GCA_039936275.1 Isosphaeraceae bacterium
CGACGGGCTCTGGCGACAGGGGAACACCCAGGCCCATCGCCGGGTGCTCGGCCTGCTTGACGGCTGGATCGAGCGGCTCCTGCCCGGCAACGAACCGATCGCCCTGGTCAGTCTGGCCCACCGGGCCAACGCTGCGGTCCTGACCGACTCCAAGGTTGCCGAGGTCCAGCAAGTCGCCTGGCCCGCGCCGATCAGGCCGCTTGACCCGAGCGGGCCCGCCTTGCTCGGCGGCGCGGGGCTCGCCCGCCTGTCTATCGGCCAAGGGGCCGACGCGCTTGATCTGGAGCTACGCGGGTTTGGCGACCTCGGCTCGGTCCGACATCAGCGTCTTGCCTTGCGGCTGGCCGTGGGCGGTCGGGCCGTGCTGAACGACCTGGACGGCCACTCTCCCTTGCTTGACGGCTGGGACCGGGCCTCGGCCAGCCATAACACGGTCCTCGTCGACGGCCTGAATCAGCGCGAAGCGGTCGAGCTGGCCCGCATCCCCGCCCCCGGGGCCGACGTCCTCTTTTACGCGGCTGATCCTGATTTCCAGGTCGCGACCCTGGACGACCGCCACGCCTACGCTCACTCGGCGACTCGCTATCGAGAGACGGTCGTGGCTTCGGCCGGAGCGAAGGGGCGGTATGCCGTTTCGGTCTTCGAGGTCCACGGCGGCCTTCAGCACGACTGGATCGCCCATGCTTCAGTCGGTTCCGTCGCGCGCTGGCAAACCAATGTCGCCATGACCCCTGGCCCCGCCTCGCTCTTGCCGGCGACGATCCCCTATCTTTCAACGACCCGCGCCGAGGACGGCCGCTGGTTCGTCCAGTCGCTTGGCACTTTCGGTTCATTATCCCGAGGAGAGGCCGAACGCCCGATTCAGGCGGTTTTGCAAGGGACCGCGCCGCCAGGCGTCCGCCTCCACCTGATGGGCGACATGCCCTTGACAGTCCTTACTGGCACCACGCCAGACCCCGACTCTCCGCCGGACTCTGACGCTCCGGGCCGCGCCGCCTTGATCCTCCGCCGCGTCTCCACCGACGGTTCCACGCTCAATACCGCGTTCATCACAGTTTATGAACCGATCGGCGAGGCCCCCGCCTTGAAGCGCGTCGGCCGGATCGATTCCCCCGCCGAAACGGTCGTGCTTCTGGTCGAAACGGCCGACGGTCCCGAACACCTGGCCTTGAACCTCCACCCCGGCAAGGTTCAGACCGTCCAGCTTTCCGACGGCCGCCCTTTGCGCACCGACGGCCTGGCCGTGCGCGTTCAGGACACAGGTTTGACCCTGGCCGGCGGCACGTTCGCCGAGTTTGGCAAGCATCGAGTGACGCAAACTCGCACCTCGGGCGCGATCCTCACCGTCGGCCGCGAGGCCGGGCCGGATTCACGAGGCTGGTTCGAGGCCAACGTCGATCTGGACGACCCGACTGCATTGACAGGTCGGGCGCTCTTGATCCATCACGGCGACGGCACGATCCACGGCTGGACGATCGCCAAGGCCGAAAACCTCGATCGAGGCCGCTGCCGATTCTTCGTCCGCGAAGAGCCAGGCTTCACAATCGACCCAGACACCGGAGCAGCCCACTATTACCAGTTCCCAGGCGCCAAGGCCCCGAAACCGCACAAATTTCGGGTCGCAAAGATCACCCGATCTCCTTGAGAATCAATAAGGTTGTGCGATTTTTCCACGTTCTTTTTGGGGGATTGTCTCGTTTTGCCAGGAATGGTCGGCAAGCGAGTTGACAGAGTGGGT
>JBDTIR010000189.1:0-3038 GCA_039936275.1 Isosphaeraceae bacterium
ACCGTCTTGCGGATTGTCGCTCGAAAGTCTTGTGCCAGACCCAAAAAAAGGGGCCGCCCCGATGTCGATGGCGTCGGACTCCAACCCACGTGAGCAGAAAGCCGCTGCCTTCTTCCAGTACGGCAACGACGCGGCGCTGAAGAACAACTATAAGTATGCCATCCAGATGTACCAGGATGCTTGCAAGCTTGTACCCGAAAACCTGATGTATCGCCAGGCCCTGCGCGGGATCGAGCGCCGGCAGTTTGACAACGAGCCGTCGAAAGTCGGCCGCATGGCCGGGGCCCGGGTCCAGACGATCCGGCTCCGCGCTCGTGCCGAAAAGGCCAAAGGGAACTGGGGCCGGGTCCTGGAACTGACCGAGGAAGCCTTCGTCCACAACCCCTGGGACGTTCACGCGGCCCGCGAGGCCGCCGAGGCCGCCGAGCAACTCGGTCACAATGAACTGGCCCGGTTCAGCCTGGAGTCCGTCCACCCCCAGGCCGGCGAGGACGTCGACTTCCTTCGCGCCCTGGCTCATGTTTATGAGATCAACGAAGAATGGCAACGCGCGATCAACTGCTGGGAGCGCGTCCGCAAGCTTGCGCCGGCCGACGAGCACGCCAAACGGCAGATCAACGCGCTCTCGGCCAGCGCCACGATCGCCCGCGCCGGCCTGAGCGAGGCCCTGGGCAAGACCGCCGCATCCGCCGCGCCTGAACCTGACGCCCAGGAGCTTAGCGAACTCAAGGCCCAGGCCGTCTCGCCTGAGGAACGGCTCTACCGCCAGATCGCTGAGCAGCCCGACCGCGTCGGACTCTACCTTCAACTCGCCGACCTCTACAAGGTCCATAACCGGCTCGACGAGGCCGAGAAGATCCTGGCGCGCGGCATGAAGGCCAACCCCAGCGAGAACCTGCTGAAATCCGCGCATGCCGAGGTCCAGATTAGCCGCCTTCGCCGCGCGGTCGATGCCTGGTCGAAGCGGCTCAAGGAACAACCCGGCGACCTCGACGCCCAGACCAAGCTTGAACAACTCCGCGAAAAGCTCTCCTCCTTCGAACTCAGCGAATACCGACGCCGCGTCGCCCAGAACCCTGAAGACCTCAACTTGCGGTATCAGCTTGGTTTGCGGCTGGTAAGCATCGGACTCCCTGACGAAGCGATCACCGAATTCCAGCAGGCGCGCTCGGCCTCGGAATTGAAGACCGCCGCCCTGCACCAGCTTGGCCTTTGCTTCGAAGCCAAAGGCCTGGCCAAGCTCGCCGAACGCAACTACCAGGAGGCCCTCAAGGCCGCCGATCCCGACGATCAGGCCATGGTCAACACCTTGAATTACCGGCTCGGCCGGGTCTTCGAGGCCCAGGGCGTCCTGGCCAAGGCTGAGGAACACTATAATGAAGTCGCCGCCAACGACTTCGGCTTCCTTGACGTCGCCCAGCGGCTCGAACTCCTTAGCCAGCGGACCGAGGGCTAAGGAGTGCCGCTCTCGATCCTTGGAATTTCGGCCCGGCTCTTGGGTTCCGCCGGGTCTTCCCGATCCACCAAGGGAGCGGAACGATCGAAGGCCGTCGCCGAGGCGACTCCCGACGGCCAGGTTCTTGCTGTTGCAGAAATGCGCCGCCCTCTAAAGCGCTTGTGTCATCCTCTTGATTGTAATTGTGCATTCGGCCATTATTTCAATCAAAATCAATGCCAACCTGGATAAGTGAAGCGTTTCGACCAAGCGCGCTGAGGCGGCTGCGCGCTTGACCGGCGTCTGGGAGAGGTTTTCGATCAAAGATCTTGAGCGATCGGAGATGGCGGGAACAGCAGGGTGGGGTATGTTATGCGTGGAACGGACTTCGGGTTTCCCAACCGGCGAGACTCAAAACAAAGTCCGAGACAGCCGACAACTGATTTGAGATCAATCGTTCGTGAATGCCGGCGTCTGGTCCATTTTGTCCGGGACGACGATTCCTCCCCCTTTTGATCCCTTTTCGGAGACGCCGCGTGCTCCGCAGTCTCTTCCGCACCAAGAGTATTGACGAGATCCTGGCCTCCTCCTCCGACGAGAAGGGCGGCCTGAAGCGTTCGCTAGGCTGGTTCAGCATCACGCTTCTGGGCATCGGCGCGATCATCGGCACAGGGATCTATGCGACGATCGGCACGGCGACCTCGGGCGATCCGGCGAGGCCGGGGGCCGGGCCGTCGTTGATGCTCTCGTTCGTGATCACGGCCGTCGTCTGCGCCTTCACGGCGTTTTGCTACGCCGAATTAGCCTCCATGGTGCCGGTCTCCGGGTCCGCCTATACCTATTCTTACGCGACCCTGGGCGAACTGGTGGCCTGGATCATCGGCTGGGACCTGATTATTGAATACGGCGTGGGCAACGTCTCGGTGGCGATCACATGGGCAGGCTACTTTCGATCATTACTCAATGATATGAATATTCATGTTCCAGCCTGGCTGGCGACCGACATCCGCACAGCGGGGCGCATTCTGGCCCTTGATCCGGCGCGTTATGAACAAATGTTCGGTGATGCGCCCAGGGTGTTCGGCCATCCGGTGATCGTCAACGCCCTGGCGTTCGGGATCACGGCGGCGGTCACGGCGGTCCTGGTCTGGGGGATCAAGGAATCGGCGCGGTTCAACGCGGTGATGGTGGCGATCAAGATTAGCGTCTTGCTGTTTTTTGTCGGTCTTGGATTTTATTATGTGCCAACGTCGACGATGGCCGAGAACTGGACGCCGTTCCAGCCCAACGGCTGGCATGGGACGTTGGCAGGCGCGGCGATCGTGTTTTTCGCCTATATCGGTTTCGACGCTGTCTCGACGGTAGCCGAGGAGACGAAGCGACCCGGGCGCGATTTGCCCGTCGGCATCCTGGCGTCGTTGGCGTTTTGCACAGTCTTTTATGTGGTGATCGCGGCGGTCTTTTCCGGGATGATCCCGTATGCCGAAGTGGTGGCGAGGCCCGCTGAGCGTGACGAGTCATTGACGATGGCCCTGCGATATGTGGCCCCCGGGGCGCGCTGGGCGTCGATGATCGTTGGGTTCGGCTCGGTGGTGGCGCAGAC
>JBDTIR010000190.1:0-3625 GCA_039936275.1 Isosphaeraceae bacterium
CAGGCCGCCGCCGACGGACAACCTCGTGGACCATCCAGGAGGGAAGAGCCGACCGGCTGCCAGGTCGGCGATCCGCTCGACAGCGTGTGGACCTCCTCCCCGCTGAAGGGCGACGACCTCGCGAGCAGGCAGCGCCAGGGCGTAGACCGTGTTCATCCCCAGGTAAAGCACGACCACCAGGGTCGTTCCCAGTACGATGGCCCTGGGCAAGCGTTTAGGATCATCAACCTCCCCCCCCAGATACGCCGCCGCGTTCCAACCTGTATAGGCGTAGGCGACATAAACCAAGGGGAAAATCAACGCTCCTGGCGAGACCTCTTCGAGCCCGGGCCAATCGGCCAGGTTGATCCGCTGGGGCCAGCCGGCGATCAAGCCGGCAACCACGAACACGGTCAACACGATGAGGATCGCCACGGTGATCGCCGTTTGCAACCGCGCGGCCTGATCGCGTCCGGTCGTGTGGATCGCCGCGAAGCCGAGGATCAGAGCCGAAGCGAACGCCCTGGACACGAGCGGATCGGGCAGACCCAGCGGCGTGAGCAGGTAATCGGCCGCGGCCGACCCTGTCGCGGCGATCGGCGCGGCGAACCCCAGGATAAGCGAGACCCAGCCCGAGAGGAACGCCGCGCAAGGGCCATACGCCTCGGCCAAAATGGCGTATTCGCCCCCTGCTCTCGGCAAGGCGGCTGAGAGTTCCCCCAGGGTCAAGGCGCCGCAGAGCGCGACCAGGCCCCCGAACGCCCAGAGCGCCAGCATCAGGGCGTTGCTCTGAGTCTCGCCGACAGTGAACCCGGACGTCGTCAGTACGCCGCCGCCGACCATGCTCGAAACGACCACGAACGTGGCCGTCGCGGTCGAGAACGACGAGGCCCGTGGCTTGGCGCCTGAATCAGAATGAGGGGTTGCGGAATGCGGAATCAAGAGCAAAGTACGTCCGGTTGAGGCGGAATCCGTCTCGATCCCAAGAGTTCGAGAGGCCCCACATTCCGCGCATTCGATTCGTTTGGTTCAAAGTCTGCGGCCGTCATCCGGCTGGGGTGGAGGCGGCGGGGTCTCTTCGGGACGAGTCAAGGGCGGCCCTTCGTCGAGCATGCTGGAATCTTCAGGCAACGGGGCGGGCTCCGGAGCACTGGAATATTGAGGCGGCGGAGCCGCGACCGGCCTTTGGAGGCGAGCGATGGCATGCGCCGCTTCGGTGCGCACGTCCTGCCGCCAGTCGGCTCGGGTCGCGTACTCCAACGACGAGGCGGCCCGAGGGTCGCCGATCTCGCCGAGGGCCCAGGCGGCGGCCTGGCGGACGCTCTTGTCGCTGTCGTTCTGAAGTCGGTCCACCAGGGCGGGAACCGCTCGGGCGTCGCCCAGGCTGCCAAGCGTCTTGGCACCGTCGCGCCTGCTGTTGTCATGATTGCTTCGGAGTCTGGCCAATGCATTGGCTACCGGATCAACAACAACCGTGCGAGGGGCCTGCGGCGCGTAGCGCACCGGCGGATTGTACACGACCGTTGGCGGCTGCTCAACGACCACCGTCGGCGGCTGTGCGTAGATTACCGGCGGAGGGGCGTAAACGACTGGAGGCGGCGGCGCAGGCGACGCCAAGAGGTTGCCGGCAAGCATCCCCAGACCGAAGAGACCGCCGCCGACCCCTGCCACGGTTCCCCACCCCGGGCCTTGGTTGCGGATGATCACGTCGCGCTGAATGATCCCGGGCCCGAAGCCGCGATAACCGTACGGACCATAGCCGCCGTTCGGTACGAAACCTCGCCCCTGGGAACGGACCTGCCCACCTTGGTAGACCGCGCCGCGCTGGACCTGGACCTCGCGCTCGATGGTGCCCGAGGGGCGCTGGATGCGCACGTCTCGACTGACCATGCCCGGCCCGCGCTCGGCACGGACCTGGCGCTCAATCGACCGGCCGCGCGGGCCGGTGATCGTGGTGTCTCGTTCAAAGACCTGCTGGCCAAGGGCCGAAGTCCCTTCCGATCCCAGGCAGAGGCACGCGGTCAGGGTCAGGCTCGTCTTGATCCAGGCGCCCATGGTTGGTCGATCCCTCTTGCTTTGGTCCGTCGCCGCGATCCGCATTTCCTTGTGACGCTTCGGATCCGCCGACCCGGCGACGCGAATCCGGTCGGCGACCGGGATTGTCCTCCCCTTCCTTGAATTTGGAAAGACCAATCGCCGCGGCAATCAGACGATCCGTATCACGATCAGAACTCCCCTTCAAATCCTGATCCGAATCGCCTTCCAGCCATTTCGAAGGATAACACGCCTATTTGAGCAAGAACCACGAACGGCCAGGTGAGTTCGCCTTGTCCTCACCCCGTGCGTCTTATATAGGATAAGGTCGGCCGAGACTATACCCGACGTTGTGGAGACTTGCAAAGAATCGTGGACGGCCTGCAAAAAATCGAGGATCCAACCTTGATGCAAAGGAACCCGATGAAGTTCGTGAATCTGAAGGGCCGGTTACAATCGCTCTTCGCCGCCTGCAAGAGCTTTATCGAGACGATCAACCAAAATCCACTCGAAATCATCAATCGAGTCTGGCAACGATTCGAACTTGATCCGGAAGCCGAAAAACTCGGAATCTCAAAGTGAATTGGGTGTTAAGGACTGATTCCACCCGACCGTGGGTGGAATTTGCGATGGACCTCTTTGAGCCGACCCAGTTCGACGCGCGTGTAAATCTGGGTCGTGGCGATTGAGGCGTGGCCGAGCAACTCCTGCACGACCCGCAGATCGGCCCCACCGGCGAGCATGTGCGTAGCGAAGCTGTGCCGCAAGGTGTGGGGACTGACCCGGATTGGCAGGCCGGCGGCCTGCGCGTGGATCTTGACGATCCGCCACAAGGCCACCCTGGACAGCGGTCGGCCGCCGCGCGAGACCAGGACTGTGGCCGTCTCCTGCCGATGCGCGATCAAGGCCGGACGGTCCTCAAGGAGATACGCGGCCAGGGCTTCGCGAGCACGACCGCCCAAGGGAACGATCCGCTCCTTGCTCCCTTTGCCGACGCAACGCGCCATGCCCGACTTCAGGTCCAGGTCTTCGGGTCGCAGCCCAACGACCTCCGACGCCCGGCAGCCGGTCGCGTACAAAGTCTCCAGGGCGGCCCGGTCACGCCTGCCCAGTCTGGTCGAGGCATCCGGGGTCTCCAGAAGCCGATCCACGGCTGCTGGGCCGAGCACCATTGGTAAGCGGTCCCAGACGGCGGGCGCTGTCAAGAGCCTGGCGAGGTTCTCCTTCAACCGGCCTTCAAAGATCAGGAACCGGAAGAACGTGGACAGGCTCGCTAGGTGCCGGCCAATGCTGGTCGGCGCCAGCCCGCTCTGGCTCAGGTGATCAACGTAGCCGACCAGGAGGCCAACCTCGATCGCCGCCAGAGGCCCGGGCGCGTGCGCCTTCCGCCATCGGCTGAATCGCATCACGTCCGACCTGTACGCCGCCAGCGTATTCGGCGAGACGCCGCACTCGGCCATCAGGTAATGCAGGAACGGCCCGATCGGGTCGCGGTCAGGATCAGGTCGCCTGGCGTCGGAGTGCATGGTTTTTGTTCAATCAAGGTCGGGCTGTGGGGTATTCCGCAAGGACTATTTGAGAAGATCTCCGATGACCAACCGTGGCGAAGGAC
>JBDTIR010000191.1:0-7948 GCA_039936275.1 Isosphaeraceae bacterium
CGGCGCACTGAACTTGGGTTCGCTCAGCGCAGCGTTCTTGGGTTCGCTCGGCGCACTGGGCAGTACGTGCCTCGTTCACGCTTCGGGCTTCGAAACCCGACGCGTGAGCGAGGAATCTTCTTCGAGCCTGAGCCGTGAAGTCATCTTCGGCGCGCAACGGTCCCTTGGTTCCGAGGATGTGTGACGATTAAATTGTCAAAGAACGTTCAAACGTTAAAATCAAGAGGCCATCGCCTTGTGCTTGCGGGCGGCTTTCTCGCGAGCACGGCGGGCCTTGCGGTTGAGCGGGGCCGTGGGCCTCGGCAAGGCTGTTGCAAGCGGGACGGTTGAAGGTGACGGAGTCGGAGACGGAGACTCCGAACCATGACCGATCGACTCAACCAAGGCGGCCAGCATCGCCATGATCGGCTTGCCTTCAAAGGGCGACTCCGAGGACAGATCCGATTCGGGTTCGGCCTCCGGTTCCGGTTTCGGTTCGGGTTCGGAAGCCAGACCGTTGAGGCGGGCCGCGAGCAGGGAGATTGGCTCAAGATCGGGCGTCAAACAGGTAATAGGTTCGGACGCAACGACTCGCTCAGCGCGAGCCTGGCGGAACGCCTGCATGGACTCGTTATAGACCTTGCGCAGCTTGCTCTCAGCGCGTTGAAGCCGGAGGTATTCCTTTGATGGGCGCAACGGGTAGCCCAGGCGGGTCAACTCGCGCTCCTTGGCGTCGAGCGGTTCAAGGGCGTCAACCATCAAGGTGTGAACCGCGTCGGCTTGCGCACACATCAAACCGGCCTGATCGGTGGAACTGGCTGAAGGGTTGAGGAGGGGATGAGAGAGGCGAAGGTCGGAGCCAACACCCATCAAGGTCGCGGCAAGATTGCATTGATCCTCGTCCCAACCGACGTTTTCCAGCAAAGGGACGCCAAGGGCGTCCCAACGGGCCAGAATCCATCGGCAGCCTTGGGCGGTTTCGCGCAACCGGCTGGCGGTTCGACTTGGGTCTTTGGGCAGGCGAGCGGCGATTTCTTCAGCGGCCCGCGCACGATCTTCGTCCCAGCAAAGATTGGCGCGGTCGGCCATGTCATCAAGCTGAGCGCGGATCATGAATTGACAATGGTCGAGCCTGGCACCGGCGTCGGCGACCTGTTCGAGCAGCCAGATTTGATGATCGTTCTCCGGATGATAGGCGTCGATCAGCATGTTGTTGTGTTTGGCGACGGCGTCGACCAGATGGGGAGGAACCAGGCCGTATTCGCTGCGCATGCCCCGGGTCAACGAGTTCAACCGGGCGATCATCTTGCCGGCTTCGGTGTTCGGGCCGATGAGTTCCCGGGCGTTGCCTTGGTCGGTCGGGCGTTGGGCGTCGGTGCAAGTCATGGAATGATGCTCCCTGGTGAAGGTGATCCGGAACAAGGACCAAATCTGGTCCCGCCGCGTTCGGCGTTCTTTTTTTCAGACGACGCCTACACCATCGCCAGGGCGATCAGCGATATCATTTCTTTCTCGAAATAAATTTCGAAGGTTCAGGACGGCCGGCGAGGTGGGGAGTTCGAGCCGTCGGAGAGGCTGAGGCCGAGCGATTCCAGGCCGCGACGGAGGCGGTCAATCGCGTCGTCGGGCACGATGACGGTGGTTGGTCCCAGACGCTGGCCGAGACTGTCTCGCGTGGCGGGATGTTGAGCCAGGCCGTCGAGAACGTCGGCTGAGGGAACGTGGAGCACCAGGGGGCGGGTTGCCTGGAGGGATTCGGCGCTGGGGCCGACGGCGTGGAGCAGAAGGCGGACGGCGGGGGGAATCTCGCTGCCGGTTCGTTCCAGGAACCAACGGGTCAGGAAGGCGGGCGAGACCCCGTCGCCGATGGCTTTCGACAGCGAGGCAGGCGTGACCTGAAACCGCCGTCTCGGCAAGGAGGCCGCCTGATGCGAATCAACAAAGCCGAGTTCGTCGGCAAACCGGGTCAGTTCGGCCTCGACGAACAGGTCGGATCGACTGACGTCGAGTGCCAGGGTCACACCGTCGGGATCGACCGTGACGCAGGATTCAGGCAGGCGGCGATAATCGCGCGAGGCGGTCAGGCGGAACCGCTGAAACGGGATGGCTGACTCATCCTCGACCAGCAAGAGCCGGTCGGCGACCTGAGCCGGCCTGGTCTTAGCGTCTTCGGGCCAGGCGGTCAGAGCGGTTTCAAGGTCTTCGGCTGTAGCGAACTCGATCAAGGTGGCCGAGGCGTGGTACGTAATCCGTTCGCGGCGGTGGGACCAGGTGCGCAGGGCTTCGGCCACTCCCGCCGGCAACGGGCGGGCGCTGTGGCGCTGCATGCGTTTGAGCATCGCCTCGGGCGTCAAGCCCCCTTCCAGGCCGCGATAGACGGAATCGGCCGTCAACTTCAATTCCAGGGCCGCCCCGAGTTGCTCCCAGTGGGCGAACCGGCTGAACTGGCCGATCCAAGGGGGAGTGAGCCCTTGTCGATAAGCGATCATCTCAAAATTCGGCTGAACGTAGAGGACGTGTTCAAAGCTCGGCCTCGGCGGCGGCGGCGGGCCAAGGGCGAGGGCGTATCGTCCCAGGGGGGTCAGTTGCACAACCTGACGGCCGCTGGGCTCTTCCTCGGCCGCCCTGACCAGGCCGAGCACGTAGGCCGAACCGAGCAAGATCGCCTCAAGCGCTGAGGACGTCGGGGCAGGGTCGTTGGAACGCCCCTTTGACCCTGACCCGGATCGAGACCGCGACGGTTCCTCGACGCCGGCCAGGGCGAGGCGGTCCCAGCCCGGGGCCTGGGCATCAAGATGCGCGGCAAGGTCGTCAAGAGCAATCCATTGCTCGCCGTCAAGGGTTGCCAGCCAGAGGAGAACGGCAGGGCGAACGAAGGGCAGGGCCAGGAGCGCGGAGGCCCCGTCGTCCCGAGCCCCGCCGGTTTCGTGCCAGTCGCGGAGGCCGAGCCAGCGGGCGGCGATCATCTGGGGAAGGTGGAATGCGTTGTCGGACCAGAATTCGGCGGGGGCCGCCTCGATCCGATCGGTGCCTGGCAGGTCGATCACCAGGCCGACCCCGCGTGCCAGGGCAAGCCAGAGCGGCACCATGTCGGGCAAGGGTTCGAGGGCGTCGGCGATCGGCCCCGCCAGGACCGGTTCATCCTCCAGGCGGTCGCGGTCGCGCTTGTAGAGCATGCCTTGCTGGGTTTGCCGCAAGGGGGTCTCGCTGACCCGCTGCCAGAGCGCGGCGAGGCGGAGGATCGGCTCCAGGCCGTCGGCCTCGCGAACCTGGCGAATCTGGCCGCATTGGTTCGGTCCAGGCCCTTCGGGGACGACCGTGCGCGATGCGGAAAGGGCGTCAGGGTGGGGAATGAGCGTCAGGTCGGCGGCGATCTCGCCGTCGAGCAGCCTGGCAAGGTCTCCCACGAGCGCCCCCGGTTCGCCCCTTTGGATCGCGAGCAGGCCGCGTTCCAGGAGCGTGCGGATGGTCCCGATCGGTTCGACCCCGACGAGTCGCAGGGTCAGGGCCAGACCGATCACCGGCCAAGGCGCTGCGTCGACGATGGTCAGCAGCCCCAGGGCCAGGCGCGCCCCCGGGTCGAGGCTCGCCAGTTGTTCGCCCAGGGTGCGCGAATCAGAGAGCCGGTCCTTGACGGCGTCGGGCAGGGCAGGGGGTTTCGGCACCTGCTCCAGGGGCAGGGGGCCGAACCTCATGAGGATCTCGACAAGCGTGCCCCCTTCGTACCGCCTCAAGGCCGCGCGGTAGGCGTCTGCCAGGGAGACGGGCAGGGGAGACGGCGCGGGACCGGACGTGGTCGAGATACTCATGCTCATCGTTGGTCCCACTCTCAACGAACGACCCGAGGCGTATGACCCATCCGTCGCAGTTCGTCAAGCACGGCGTCTTCCTCTTCGGGCCTGATCAAGAGGACCGTGTCAGAGAGCCGCCCCGTGACCAGCTTGGCCAGGGTCTTTCTCGCCAGAAGTTCTTCAGCCAGGATCGGCTCCGCGGTGCGGATCAAGGACACGTTCTTGTGGAGCTTGACCGGAATGCGCGTGGTGGGTGGAGGCACGGACAGAAATCCCCTTTGTATTTATTCATGCAATAATGTTATTTTTTCTACACGACCAAACGATTAGGCACCGCCAATCATACACCAAACATGAATTTCAATCGAAACCCGGAAGGACAGGAACATTGACATCGTAAAATGGAATATCGAGGATTGATCCATCGCTCAAGAGAATCCGGTGGTGGAATCGGTTGGGATGCGGTCTCACCAGTTCAATCTCATCATAAAGCCAGCACGCTCCGACGGCAGACCAGGGATGTCCCTGACGGGGGTTGGTCTGTGTGACACGATCCCAGAGCATGTAGACCAGGTTTACACTTGTTTCGCCTTGCTGGAGCGTCAGAGTTGCGATTGTCAGGGGCGACTGGAGCCGGGAACCCGATTTGAGAACGTCCTGACCGATCGCGAGCAATCGCAACTGGGCGTCGTGCAACCAGATCGTCTTCGCAAGCTTCTTGACCCGAGGGGGCATCTCGTTGGATAGGCTATCGATATAATGCTGGTACTTCTTTATGGATTGTTCCCATTCCTCGTCCGCGCGATCGGCCACGTCGTCATCGGACGAATTGGCTCGAAGATAAAGTTCCGGGGTGAAGTATTTCATGGCGATCTCAGGAGGACGTTTGTTGAGACCGATGGGGCCGGGAAAAACCGTTCGGAGGCGGCGTCGCCGCCGTCACTTCACCAAGCCGATTGGTTCGACCGTCAGACGATGGCGCGGCTCCGGCCGGGGCAAACCCAGTCTCTGGAGGCTGTCAAGGTGCAGCTCAAGAGCTTCGCAGGCGTTGGCGAAGGCTTCGGCCAGAGTCGCGCCGTTTGTGATGATCTCCGGAACATCAGCGAAGTGGACGCCGTAGGGTGGTGTACCAGCTCGTTCAGAAATCGTAAACACGTATCCTAGATAATCGTGCGTCGTCATTGGCATGGGCCAATCGTCTCCAGAATCTCGCTCATTGATTCAACTCGCCCTCGCCCCCTGACGGTCGGCGATCAGGTCGGACTCGTCGATGATTTCATAACTATATCCTTGTTCGGTCAGAAACAATTGGCGATGGTGGGCGAAGTCCATCTCGCGGGTGTCTCGGGTGACGAGGGTGTAGAAGTGGGCGGGTTCGGAGCCGTCCTTGGGGCGGAGGATGCGGCCGAGGCGTTGGGCTTCTTCCTGGCGGCTGCCGAAGGTGCCGGAGACCTGGACCATGACGTTGGCGTCGGGTAGATCAATGGCGAAGTTGCCGACTTTGGAGAGCACGAGCCGGCGGATTTCGCCGCGGCGGAACCGGCCGTAGAGGTCTTCGCGTTCGGGGTTGGAGGTCTGGCCGGTGATCAAGGGGATGCCGAACCTGGAGGCGATCCTGCGCAGTTGCTTGAGATACTGGCCGATCACGATGACCCGGTCGTCGGGGCCGTCGTGGCGTTCCAGAAGCAACTCGATCAGGTCGTCCTTGACAGGGTTTTCGCTGGCCAGGCGGAACTTGTCTCGCCATTCGGCGGTGGCGTACTCCATGCGGCCGTCGCCGGGCAGGGCGAGGCGGACCTCTCGGCAGAGGGCTTCGGCGATCCAGCCTTTTTGTTCCAGAACCCGCCAGGGGACGTCAAACTTTTTGGGACCGATCAGGCTGAAGACGTCTTCCTCGCGGCCGTCCTCGCGCACCAAGGTGGCGGTCAGGCCGAGGCGGCGACGGGCCTGGATCTCGGCCGTCACCCGGAAGACCGGGGCGGGCAGAAGATGCACCTCATCATAAACGATCAGGCCCCAGTCGCGTTCGTTGAAGATCTTGAAGTGGGGGAATTCGCCGTCGCGCTTGGGTCGGTAGGTGACGATCTGGTAGGTAGCGAGCGTCACCGGGGCGATGTCCTTGGACTCGCCGGTATAGGTGGCCACCATGTCGTCGGGCAGGCCGGTCTTGTCGAGCACTTCCCGACGCCATTGTTCGACGGCGGTGGTGCTGGTCGTCAAGATCAAGGTATGCTTCTTGAGCAAGGCCATCGCGGCGATGCCGACGATCGTTTTGCCTGCGCCGCAAGGCAGGACGATCACGCCGGAACCGCCCCGGACGTCGCCACCGGCGTGGAAGGCGTCGACCGCCTGGCGTTGGTAGTCGCGAACCTGGAACGGCAGGCCCGAGCGCGCGATCGTGCGCAAGCTGACGTCGAGGTCCGAGCCGTCAGTGTAGCCGGCCAGGTCTTCGGCGGGGTAGCCGATGGCGATCAGAGCCTGCTTGAGCACGCCACGGTGGCCGTCCTGGACGGCGGCGCTGATCGGGTTGATCGACTCGCCGAGGTAGTCGCGCACCGCTTTCTGACGGCGGAATTCCGCCAGCAAGGCCGGGTCGTCGGCCTCCAGCAGCAAGGTCCCTTCGACCCGTTTCAGCCGGACCCGGCCGTAGCGGCCGACGAGTTCTCCCAGGTCCACCGCGAGGCTGGCCGGCAAGGGGAACTTGCTGTAGGTCCTGAGCGCCTCGATCATCTCTCCGGCCGTCATGCCCGCCGCGGCGGCGTTCCAGAGCGACAAAGGGGATAATCGATACGTATGGATATGTTCGGGGCTCTTCTCCAACTCAGCGAACGGCGCCAGGGCGTCGCGGGCCTCGGCATAGAGCGGATTATCGACTTCCAGGAGGACCGTCCGATCCCCCTGGACAATGAGCGGATTCGCTGGATGATACTGCATCGGGCTCCTTGCCGCGCGAGGACCAAAAGGTCGCCCCCGTCCCGGGGACCAATTCCGCCATCGTAGACGCCAGAGGGGTATCGAGGCAAGGCGGATCGGTGTTTGCGACGTCCCGGGTGGCTGGAAGAGAGTGGGCAGTGGGCAGCGACGGAAGCTGGGAGCAACGAAACTTTGTACTGGGCTGTGGCGGAAGTGGGTCGTGACGAGTGGCGAAGCTCCGAGTCTCTTTCCTGCCTACTGCCTACTGCCTACTGCCTACTGCCCACTGCCCACTGCCCACTGCCCACTCTCTTTTCAGCACTCCTCGTCGCACCCTTTGATGTCTTCGGACTTCAAGCGAAGGTGCTTGGCCACGGCGACGAGCTTTTGCTTGACCTCAAGGACTCCGGCGGGACGACGGTCGGGGGTGGGTTCGAGGCAGGCCATGATGATCTCATTGAGCGTGCCAGGAATCTCCGGAACCAAGGACACCGGAGTCGAGGGACGTCCACGGTGGCCGATCCCGCCGTCGCCCAGTTGCGGAAGCCCAAGATTGGCGTATTCCTTGGTAAACAATCGATACATGGTCGCGCCGAAGTTGTACAGATCCGTTCGCTCGTTGACCGTCTTCTCGGTCGCCTGTTCGGGAGCCATGTACTGCGGGGTCCCTTGGACGCGGTCCTTGGGTTGCCCTTTGATCCAGGCCGTGCCGAAGTCGATCACCTTGACCTCGCCGGTCCTCGAGAGCAAAATATTGCTCGGCTTCAGGTCGCCGTGATAGATCCCTCGCCGATGCATGTGGCCCACGGCCGAGGCGACGTTAATGAAGATCAAGACAAGTTGAGGGATGCTCTCGCAGGCGATCTCATCAAGCGTGAGGCCGTCGACGAACTCCATCAAAAGATCAACGCCCGAGACCTTGAACCAGGCGCGCTTGACCCGGCAATCATGGATCTTGAGCAGGTTCTCGTGATTGAGCCGGCTTGCGACCTCAAATTCATGAGTCGCCTGGTTAATATAGATATCATCATCAGCACTTTGCCGCTTGACGACCTTCAAGGCGTACTTCGTGCCGAGCTTGGTGTCCTGGATCTGGAGGATCGTGCTACCCGCGCCGGTGCCCAAGGGCTTGACGACCCGGTAATCCATCCCGTCCAGGGTAATGGGGCCTGTCACATTCGACATTGCGATCGTTCGTCCCCTCGTCGCCGCGGTGTTGGACTGAGGTAGTAAGAAACCGAATACGTCGATGAAGGCGACCAGAC
>JBDTIR010000192.1:0-3827 GCA_039936275.1 Isosphaeraceae bacterium
GCCAGTCAACCCGCCGCGCCGAGCGAACCCAAGACAGCCCCCGACGCCAGTCAACCCGCCGCGCCGAGCGAACCCAAGACAGCCTCCGAAGCCAGTCAACCCGCCGCGCCGAGCGAACCCAAGACAGCCCCCGACGCCAGTCAACCCGCCGCGCCGAGCGAACCCAAGGCCATCCCCGAAACCAGCGATCCCGCCGCGCCGAGCGAACCCAAGCCGACTTCTGCCCCGAACCAGGAACCGCCGGGGCACGCCGACTCGGGTCCGTACCAACCTGCCGGCTGGCGAGGTCGGCTCGTCGTCAATCGGCTGATCTCAACGTATTGGCCCCTGGTGCCCGACACCCGGTTGACGGCCAAGGAAGTCGCTCTCTGGTTCGACACGCCGTACGGATGGTCCGTCGCGGCCATCGTCCGGCATTACGGTCCCCCCATGACCACCGAACTCGCCAACGATTGCATCAATTGCTTCAGCGATCTTGGTTCCAATGGCTTGAGGTCGTAAGAGTTGATTTATTTTTTTAATATTAAATTTGAATATGATTAATTGTAATCGTGAATAAGTTATCATGGAGGTTACGCCGTTGGTCTTGTAGGGCGTGTGAACCAGGCCGTCCGGGAATGGAAGACGGCGTGGTTCACACGCTCACCAGGCCGGACCTTGCGGCCCACTGCGTAACTAATATGAGATATATCCGTATATAATATTTAAGTGGAATCAAGTTATTAGTTTGTTCCGTGGAAATTCGATTTTCCCCAGTCGCCCTCGATCCGATTTGCGCGGGTTGTTTGGACAAGAGATGCTTAACTTTGGCCCCTGGCATTACGTTTGCGTGAGTAGTCCCTGTCTGAATCGACCGTCGATCTTGGGTACGCCGATCAGGCGGCCCACCGACGGCCTTGATCGATTTTTAGGAGAATCACCCCAATGAGAATGCGACGAACCGCCCGACTCGCTCCCTGGAGCGCGGTCTTGGCCCTGTCATTATGCCCCGCCCTTGCGATGGCCCAAGATGGCCAGCCGGCGACCGGCGAACCCGTGACCAGTCCCAACACCAATAAGTTAAACCCGCGCGTGCCAACCTCGACGCCGCCTTTGGCGACGTCCAATCAGGTCCTCTCCGGCGTGCCCGCGACCCCCAGCGACCCCGCGCCGACCGGCACCCGCGCCGTCCCCGCCGGATCGGCGACGGCCCCGACCGGCCTGCCCCCGGCCGAGTTGCCCGGCACTCCGGATCGAGCCCTGGTCCCCCGCCGCAATCCCGAGGCCGGCGACCTCGGACAACCAATCCCGGGCGCACCCATTCCCGCCGGGCGTGCCAACGCCCCTGGACCGAAGCGAGCGATCGCCGGGAGTGCCTATGTCGAAGGCGTCGTGACCAAGATCAGCGCCGCCGAGAACGACAAACCGGGCTCGATCCGGCTCACCGTCGACCCGTCGCAAGACTGGATCGCGTTCGCGGCCTCGGGCCCCCAGGGGATCAATCCCGCCCCCGACCGTGAGGCCAAGCGCGACGACGCAAATCTTAAAACCCAGGTCCAGCTCCAGAAGGGCAAGGCCCGGCTGGACCGCGACCTGACCAACGGCGCCGACGACAAGACGATCGCCGACGACAAAGAAAAAATTGCCCGGGACCAGGCCCAACTCCAGACCAACGTCACGACCCGCGACGACGCGGCCGACCGTTCCGGCCTGGTTGATCTGACCATCGTGCCTCAGTTCAGCCGGATCGTCACCTTCGCCCGCACCCCTGACGGCGTGGACCTCTTCGGCGCGGCCACAGCGAGTTCACCGAACCAGAAGAACTCGCGAACCGGCCTGACCCGTCGTCCAGGCGTCATGGCCGTTGGCCCGAAGGAGACGAACTTCACGAATATCAAGGAAGGTTCTTTCGTCGCCGTCCGCTATCGACGAGTCGGCGAGGCCAACGAGGTCTTGAACCTCAGCCTGATCGAGTTCCCGCTGGTTGACCCGACCGGCCGAACCCCCGGCTCGTCGGCAATCTCCGGACCTCGCGCAGACCCCCGCTCAGGTCGCGCCGGGCCGGTTGGTTCCAACATCGATCGAGCTGGCGCGGTCCCGCTCGTCCCGCCCGTCCCGGTTCGCGTCCCAAGAATTCCGACCACTCCCGTCGGCGGCAACGCCCTGCCCCGCTAGGCCAAGGGCCGACGTTTCAACCCATCATGATTCCGCCAACCGGCCGACGCTTTCATATACGAAGCGCCGGCCGGTCTTGCGATTCACGTAAATTCTTGGAGTTACGCGGTTGATCATGATTTGGCTCTTGTAGGGCGGGTGAAACCCGACGTCAACGAACTGCGTAACTCCTAAATTCATCAGGCAAGCCACAATGGAATCTAGTTTTAACTAATTATTGGCATTTGTTGAAAGTGAGCGAGTTTTAAGTTGATCGAACGTCGAGATTCCATCGCTATCGAACACGAATCGGGTCGGCAGGCCGACGACCCTGGTGGCGCCCATGCCCAGGAGCGGCCGTCGCAGGCTTGGGAGCATCTTGGCCGCGACCAGGGCCGTGACTCGCCAGCCGCTTTGCCCTTGGGGGTCGAAGACTTCGCCCCTGGCGGTGTGCAAGGCGCCTCGGTCGTCGAGGTAGGCCGCCACTCGCTCGGCCAGATCGACGTCGGCCGCTGGACCGCCCACGACTTCGAGATGCAGCCAGCCTGCGGAGGCCCGCACGCCGTCCATGGCGTCAAGCAAAAGCGCCAATGGGCCCGCCTCCCCCTCGTCGATCAAGGCCGAGAGGCTCGGCCCGTGGCCGATCAGGCACGAGGCCGAATCGAGTACAGTCCCGCCGGCAATCTCGCGCAGACGGTTGTCCTTCAACGTGATTCCCGAACTGGTCAGGTCCACGATGACGTCGGCGATTCCCAGGCTCGGATGCAGTTCGAGCGCCCCTTCGGAATCAATCAACTGGTAATAATAGATACCCCATTTGCGGAAGGCGTCGCGGGTCAAGGTGGGATACTTCGTCGAGACCCGAAACGTCTTGCCACTCGCCTTGAACTCGGTCGTCAGGTCCACCAGGTCGATGATATGCGTGACGTCGATCCAGCTTTCCGGAACCGCCACGACCAGACGGCAGCCGCCGTAACCCAGGTCCGGCTCGACCACCCAGACCTGCTCGGCCTCGTCGGCGCGCTCGGCGAAAACGTCCATGCCGGTGACGCCCAGGTGACAACGCCCTTCCTGGACCTGGGTGACGATGTCGCTCGGCCGCATGAAGACGACGTGAAACCTGGGATGTCCTGAAATCACCGCCTCGTACTGCCGGTCGCTCGCCCGGCGCACCTTGTAGCCGGCCGTCTTGAGGATCTCGACCACCCCTTCGTACAGGTGCCCCTTTGACGGAATGGCCAGGCGGATCGGGTCGTTGAGACCGCTCATCGGCGCCGGCCTTTCCCCAAAAGTCCAGGCAAGTCGGCGACGGCGACCCTCGACCGGGTTCGACCCGCCAGATCATGCAAGAAAACGCTCATTGGATCAACACCTACCTCAATCACGCACGCTATTCCCATTGCCTTGGAAGATATAGTTATCTCTTTGATATTTCGATTTGTTTCCAGGATAACCCGGATTCCTTCAGACCGCAAGGCCTCGGCGAGGCCGATGGCCTGGTTTCTTGCCCGGGTTGAAGACGCCATCACAAGAACATCCGCCGATGCCGTCGCCGTCGCGACGTCACCTCCTTGGGCCTGAAGGGCTTGCCAGAGCCGTTCAAGGCCGAAGGCGAAGCCGACCCCCTGGTCGTCGCGGTCGCTGCCCAGAACGCGGGCCAGGCCGTCATAACGGCCGCCGCCGCAGACCTCGAC
>JBDTIR010000193.1:0-2963 GCA_039936275.1 Isosphaeraceae bacterium
CTTGATTTTGAAGGACAATGGTCGGCCCGGTCCTCATTCCGACCACGAAATCCAGGTCGCCGTCAAGTTCAAGGTCCGCCGCCCAGACCCCGGTTGCGTCGGCTGTGAGTGCCTCTGGGCCGAGGCCGGTTGAGGCGGAGACAGCGGTAAATGATCCGTCACTCATTTGTTGAAAGAATCGCACCCCTCCGGCCCCAGCGCAAACGAGATCGAGGGCATAGTCGGAATTCCAGTCGGCCACCGCGAACGACTCTGGGGCCGTCGGGGTTGAGTCTGGCCCGCCAGGGAAGGGGAGTTCTGTTCCCGATTGGCCTAACTGCCGCATGGTCTGGCCGTCGGCGACCCACAAGACGGGGGGGCCAGTCTTGCCTTGAGGGACCGCGAAGATCGAACTCCAGCGGGTTTTCTCCGTTGCCGATTCCAAAGGGGCGACGGCGTAAGAAAGTCCCGAGTCGGCCGGGGAAGGGGTGGGGATCGGGTTCTTGAGTTTGATGAAATATTCCAGGGGTGCACCGATAGTCCCGATCGGAATTTGCACGACATCCAGGCTTTGACGGAACGCTGGGACCGTCACCAGAACGTTCCGGAGTGCCAACGTCTGGCTCGCGGCGAGTCGTGAATTTCCATCATTGGCCGTTCGTGTCAGCACTTGATAACGTGCTTGAACATTAGGGGGCCAGGAGGTAGATTGCGGACCGAGTCTGGCCAAGGTGTCACGGAGCGACTCGACGTCGTCGGCCTTGGCCGCCAGGCGTGCGTGTTCGAGCAAGGCTGCCAGGTTCAACGGCTGAACCTTGAGGATTTCCTCGATCGAGCGCAGGGCTTCAGTCGTACCTTCGGGGCCCCCTTGACGTTCGAGTTCCCGAGCGAGTTCGAACCGTGATTTCAGGTCGTTCGAGTCGAGTTGAATGGCGCGTTTTCGATGCGCGATCGACTCGGCAAAGTGTCCGCGACGGCTTTCGAGCAAGGCGAGGAACCGCTCGATCTCACCGCGATCGGGTGCGAGGGATCGGGCCTTTTCCAGGGCTTCTTCCGCGTCGTCGAGGTCTCCTTCGCGAATCGCGAGCAGGCCGAGGTTCGCCCAGGCCGCGGGCTCGTTCGGCACCAGCTCAGTGGCGCGGATCAGGCTGGGTTTGGCGATCTGGTTGGCGTCGGCGTCGAGTGCGGCTACGCCGGAAAAGAATGCCGAGACCATCTCCTGATAGGTCTGCGAGCCGATCTCTGGCAGCGTCTCCGCGCCCGGGCGGACCAAGATGACGACCAGGAGGGCGACGGTGGCCGCAACGATCAAGGCGGCCAAGGTCCACAAAGCGGTGAATCTTGATCGCCTGTTCATCGCTCGGTGCTCACTTCGGTGGGTCGGGCCGGGGTGGCGGTCGGACGGCTCGGTTGCGCGGACTCGCCGCCGCCAGCGAGATGGAGCATTTCCAAGATCTCCGCGCGGAGTTGCAGGAATCGAGGGCTGTTCCGCTGCCGGGGGCGATCCATCGCGACCTCGATCACGCGATCGATCCGCCCGGGGCGGGGAGTCATGATGACGATCCGGTCGCTCATGTACAGGGCCTCATCAATGTCGTGAGTCACCAGGAGCATCGTCGTTCCGCGCGCCCGCCAGAGACGCAAGACTTCGTCCTGCATACGCATGCGGGTAAATTGATCGAGTGCGCCAAGCGGCTCGTCCAGCAGCAAGACTTTCGGATGATTGATGAGCGCCCTGGCCAGCGCCGCGCGCTGGGCCATGCCGCCGGAAAGCTGATGCGGGTAGGCGTCTGCAAACGCTTCAAGGCCCACGAGGGACAGGAATTCCTCAACCTCGCCTCGATGGTGTCGAAGCACGCCGCGCGCCACCAAGCCCGACTGGATATTGCGGCGGACGCTCTTCCAGGGGAAGAGGTTCGAGTCTTGAAACATCAATCCTCGCTCTGCGCCCGGGCCCTTGATCAGGTCGGGGCCGATCCTCAACTCGCCGGACGTCGGCACGTCCAGGCCCGCGAGCAAACGCAGGAGCGTGGATTTTCCGCAGCCGCTCGGACCGATCAACGAAACCATCTCGCCCGCCGCGACCGACAACGAGAAGTGATCGAGAACGAGCATGGTTGAGCCGTCATCAACACGAAATCTCTTGCTTACGTCGCTCATAAAGAGCGATGAGGATTCGGTGTTCCGCACATTCATGGAACTCACCATCGGATCAGGCCCTTTTGCCAGCCGAGCACCCGGTCGCGGATCGCGAACAGAAGGCCCATGAGTCCCGAGAAAAAGGCCGCCATGATGATCAGGGCCCCGTAAACCTTGGCGTAATCGACGTAGCCTTGCTGCCACTTGAGATAATACCCCAAACCGGCCTTCACGCCGACAGTTTCGGCCACGATCAGGGTCAAGAACGAGGCACACAGCCCCATGAACAGGCCGAGGAAAATCCCGGGCAAGGCGGCAGGGACGGCGACCCGGAAGATCAGATATCCGCGCCCCGCTCCCAGGGTGCGGGCGACGTCCAGATAAGAGCGGGGCACGTTGGCGATCCCCGACGCGGTCAGCATGGTCATCGGGAACCAGACGGCCATGGCGATCAGCATGCCGCCGGACAGATAGGCGTTGGGAAACATGATCATCACAAGAGGAACGTAGGCCGTTGCCGGGATCGGCCCGATCACCTTCAGGAGCGGCATCCCCCAATAGCGGACGTTGTGGAACCAGCCGATCAAGACCCCACTGGTCAGGCCAGCGACCACGCCCGCCGCATAGCCGCCCAGAAGCAGTCGTAAGGAATCATAGGTACTTTCCACAAGAAGCAAGCGGTCGTCCCACATCCCTTGCAAGACCATGTCTGGACCAGGAAAATAGGGCAAAGGCATCCAGGCAAGTTTGAGCGTCACCAGGTCCCAGAGGCCGAGGACGAGAATCACGCCCGCGATCAAAGGGGCCTTCTGGCGGACCTTCAACCTCAGTCCGGGCCAGCAACC
>JBDTIR010000194.1:0-3055 GCA_039936275.1 Isosphaeraceae bacterium
TTTTCCGGTCTCCGGGTCGAGCACCTGCACGGCGTCGGCGAACGTGTTGGCGATATAAACCGTGCGGCCGTCGGGGGAAAACGCCAGCTCGGTCGGCCGACCGCCAACGGCGATCCGCCGAAACCGGTCGTCCTTGAGCAGTTCCGGCGCGATCAGGTCTCGCGAGTTGTTGACTCGCCAGGGGAGCGACTTGGGTCCAGACGTAATCAAGAAAATCTCATGCGTTCCGGCGCTACTGACGGCGATCCGCTGGCCGTCAGGGCTGAGGGCCAGGCCGTACACATCGGCGGCGGCTTCCCCTTGGGGGTCTAGCGAGAGGGTCTCGAAGTCGTCGTCGGCCGAGTCGAGCCGGATGCGCGTGAGCCTCTGACCCAGAACCCAACCAAGGTCAATATGGTTGCGCGTGGTGGCGAAGCCCCGGTTACGCATGTTGACGACGTAACCCGTCAGACCGTCGTCGGCGATGACGACCTGGCGAAGGTTCGCGCCGTCAATGGGAACCGTGCGCTCAACCTTCCAATCCGCCGTCGAAACGACCGAGAGACTCTGTCCACGCCCGTTGCCAACCAGAAGTTGCCGGCCGTCTGCTGAGAGGGCGACCCCTCGCGGTTCGCGACCAACGGTCAAGCGGCCCGAGACCTTCTGATCAACGCAATCGACCCGGACGACCTCGTTGGCCACGCCGACGGCGACATAGGCGGTCGCGCCGTCGGCCGAAAGAGCGACCCCGCGAGGCTCTGGGCCGACGTTGACACGGCCAACGACTTCGAAGCGGTCGGCCCCAACGTCGAGAATCGCCAGGTTGGAACCATACCAGTGGGTGACAACCGCCCTGCGGCCGTCTCGCGAGAAGGCGACCCCGGCCGGCTTCGCCCCGGTGGTTTGCTCAAACAGCACTTTGCCAACCTTCGTATCCACCAGGGAAACCGTCCCCGATCCCTGATTGGCGGTCAGCAAGCGGCCCCCGTCCGCTGAGAGCGCCAGCGCGACCGGCGAGCGGTGCGCCTCGGCTACGCCTTCCGGCTGGTCGTCAGCTCGTTGCCCCGCGCGGTCAGCGGCCAGGGCCAGGCCGGACAACAGGAGGGCGGGAACCATCAAGCGGGCAAGCACGGAGTACCGCATCAAGGGAAGGCTCCTCAAAGGGCGGGACGGGCCGGCGGTCGTTCGCGCTCCATGTTGGCCCGCATTGGTTTGGGCGTCAAGTGATCCCGAAGGATCGCCGCCATCGTCACATCCGTTCGACGACGTCGATGCCCAGCAGGTTCAGGCCGAAGCGGAGCGTGCGGGCGGTGAGGTCGCAGATCGCCAGGCGGCTGGCGCGTCGTTCGGCCGACTCAGCCTTGAGGACGGGGCAGTTCTCGAAGAAGGAGCTGAAGACGTTGGCCAGCTCGAAGAGGTAATCGGTCAGGATGTTCGGTTTCAACTCGGCGCCAGCCAGGGTAAGCGTCTCGGGCAAGCGAAGGAGTTGAAGTCCCAGGGCGCGCTCAGCCGGGTTGCTCAACGCAATGGCCGGTCGGGCCTGGCGGATCGCTTCGGAGGTGGTTTCGGCTTTCCGGAAGATGCTTCGGATACGAGCATAGGCATATTGAAGATAAGTGGCGGTGTTGCCGTTCATCGCCATCATCCGGTCCCAGTCAAAGACGTAATCGCTCTGGCGGTTCTGGGAGAGGTCGGCGTACTTGATCGCCCCCAGGCCAACAACCTCAGCCACGCGGGCTCGCTCGTCGTCGGGCAGGTCGGGGCTGTTCTCGTTGACGACCTTGCGAGCGCGATCGACGGCCTCATCGAGCAACGATTCCAGGCCGACAACGTCCCCGGCTCGGGTCCGGAAGGGGCGGCGGTCGGGGCCAAGGATCGTGCCGAAGGCAATGTGGCGCAGGTCGGTGGAGTCAAACCCCCAGCGGCGAGCAACGTCAAAGAGCGCCTTGAAGTGGTCCCCTTGACGGTGATCCACGACGTAAAGGGCCTGATCGGGGCGCCAGGTCTGGTGGCGATACTGGATGGTCGCCAAGTCGGTCGTTGCATAATTAAACGCACCGTCACGTTTGCGAACGATGAACGGTGCGTTCGATCCTTCGACGAAGACGACGGTCGCCCCTTCGCTCTCGACGGCCAAACCTTTGCCTTGCAGATCGGCGACGAGGTCGGCGAGCATCGGTTGATAAAAACTCTCGCCAAGCTGAACGTCGAACCGGACGCCGAGCCGGTCGTAAATCGCCTGAAGCGCACCCAGGCAGTGGGGCATGAACCGCTCCCAGAGCGCCTGATTCTCAGGATCGCCCACATGCAGCTTGACGGTCTCAGCGCGTGCGGCGTCGGCGGTTTCCTGACCGATCTTGACCACCCGATCCACATCGGTACGGCTCAAACCAGTGCCATCGTAAAGATTATTAAACAAGGCGAGAGCGTCACTGGCGCGCCCCTGGGCCTCAAGCGCAAGGACTTTGGCGTATCGTTCCTCAAGTTGCTCACCGGCCTTGATTTTCTCCTGGGCGGAGCGGTAATGCCTGGCCAGTTCGGCGACCGGGTCAGTCGCGAAGGCGGCTTCGTCGCCGTCTTGCTTCCAGCCCAGGAGGATCATGCCGAATTGCGAACCCCAGTCGCCAAGGTGGTTGTCTCTGATGACGCGATGGCCGAGGGCTTCGAGAATTCGAGCCAGGCACTCGCCGATGACCGTCGAGCGAATGTGGCCGACGTGCATCGGCTTGGCGACGTTGGGCGAGGAGTAATCGACGACGATCGTTTTCGAGTCTGCCGGCCGAGGAATCCCGAGCGCATCGTCAACAGTCAAGTCAGCGAGCGTGGCGGCGATCCAAGGGGTGCGCAGGCGGACGTTCAGGAAGCCAGGGCCGGCGATTTCGGGCGGATCGGCCAGGGGTTCGAGGTCCACGGCCCGGGCGACGTCTTGGGCGAGGTCGCGCGGGTTCGCCCTGGCCGCCTTGGCGATTGCCATGCAGCCGTTGGCCTGGTAGTCGCCAAACTTCGGATCGGAACTCGGCCGCACGGCCGCCGCGAAAACATTCGCGTCACCACCAGGCGGAGTGGCGGCGGCGAA
>JBDTIR010000195.1:0-2900 GCA_039936275.1 Isosphaeraceae bacterium
GGGCTTCGGACCGCATCGCCGACCACCGGCGGGTACACGTTAGCTGTGTTCGGCGACCAACTTATGTCAAGAGCGGGCGAGGGGATTCGAACCCCTGACGTCCAGCTTGGGAAGCTGGCATTCTACCCCTCATAAACTTGCAGCGTCGTCCAGTACCATAATGCGTTCGGTCTCGCAATACAAGAGGAACGCGCCTTCTGGATCGAACCGGAATCGTGGTAGGCTTGGCTCCCGATCGCAAACGGGTTGGACGCCGATTGGACCGTCCGGGGGCGACGTCGGTTCGCGTTCGCGGCGGGTTCGAAGGCTGATCAAGAACTCAAAACGGGGACCGCTCATGCCCTCTCCGGGTACTCGATTACGGCGGGCCTGGTCGGCAGGGCCGATCATGGTCCCCGGGGCGTTCAACGCCTTGACGGCCAGGATGGCCGAGCGGCTGGGCTTCGAGGCGGTTTACCTCTCTGGAGGCGCGCTCTCGGCGGGCTGGGCGGGCTTGCCGGACATCGGCCTGCTCAGTCAGACCGAGTTCGCGGAGCAGGCCGCCGTGCTGGCCAGAGCCACCACCTTGCCGGTGCTCTGCGACGCCGATACCGGCTTCGGCGAGGCGATTCATGTCGAGCGCACCGTCAGGCTCTTTGAAGAGGCGGGGGCGGCCGGCTTGCACCTGGAAGATCAGGTCTTGCCCAAACGATGCGGACACCTCTCCGGCAAGGCCCTGGTCGAGACCGAGGCAATGGTCACGAAGGTCCGCGCCGCAGTCGCCGCCAGGCGCGATCCAGGGTTCGTCATCGTCGCTCGCACCGACGCCAGGTCGGTCGAAGGGTTTGACGCGGCCGTCGAGCGGGCGAGGGCGTATGCGGACGCCGGGGCCGATATGATCTTTCCGGAGGCCCTGGAGTCGGCCGAGGAGTTCGCCAGGTTCGCCCGGGCGGTCGACGGACCCAAGATCGCCAACATGACCGAGTTCGGTCGTAGCCCTTTGCTTGACTTCAACGACCTGGGCCGGTTGGGCTACGCCGCCGCCTTATACCCCTTGACCGCGTTTCGGGCCGCGATGAAGGCCGCCGAAGAGACCTTGATCGACCTGCGCGACCAGGGGAGCCAGCGCGGACGGCTCGACCGCATGCAAACCAGGGCCGAGCTTTATGACCTGCTCGGCTACTCAACCTGGGAAGAGCGGGACCGTACCTACTTCGGAGGATGACGACTGGGGCACGCGATTCGGCCCTTGGAACCGAACGAACGGTGTTGTCGGCTTGACCGCTACCAAGGGGCGGGTTCAACCCGGGATCGGGCGAAATCCAAAGGGGGGTCTGGCCGATCTGGGAATAGAGTCGGGCCGGTGTCTCCAGAAGTTGGGGGCGTCGAGGGGCCGGTCCCGGCGCATTGTGGCCTCTTGTCCCGTTGTCCCTCGGCATCGAAGAAGGATCGAACGTCCATGATTCGACCTCACCGTTTGAGCATGCGCCGCCGGATGACCGGAGTCGGCGCGGTCCTGGCCCTGGTGGTGGTCGCCCTGGCCGGTGGGGCCGCCAACGACCCGGCCGAACCGACCCCGGCGCTGGAACACTTGTTCCGCCAAGGGGACCGTCTCGGCAAGCAGGCGTTGGCCGCCTATCGACGAACCCCGGCGACCGACCGGATCACCTGGGGCGGCCTGATCGCCTGCGCGGCCCTGGCTTTGGGGACCGCCGCCGAGCGGATGGTCAGGCTCCGCAAGGGGAAAATCATTCCCTCAACGTTCATCGGCCGGTTCCGCGAACGCATGGAGGAAGGGCGGTTCGACCGGACCAAAGCCCTCGATTTCTGCGAGCTGAACCCCAGTCCGGCCGCGAGGGTGGTCTTGGCGGCCTTGCAGCGTTGGGGAAGGCCGGTGGCGGACCTGGAACGTGGCGTGGTCCTGGCCCGTGGTCGTGAGATCGATCTGCTCCGTCGACACATCGGCACCTTGAGGCGGGTCGCCGGGCTGGCCCCGCTGCTCGGCCTGCTCGGCACCTTGACCGCCGCTGGGCGGGCCTTGACGAGTTTAGGGGCGAATCCAGGGCCTTTGGCGTGGGGGCCTACTCTGGCTTCTGCCCTGGCGCCGTTGACCGCGGGCGTCACCCTGGCTATCCTCGCTTTAGTGGCGTTCGACGGCTTGACTGGAAAGGTGGACGGCCTGGCCGTCGAGCTGGACCGGCTGGGAGCCGAAACCGTTGACGCCGTTGCCCTGGCTGTCGTTGCCGAACCTCCTCGCGTCCATCCCCGTACCGAACCCGCCGGCTTGCCCAGGACGCCGCATGCGCCCAGGGTCGAGAACCACGAGCCGTCGCTTGGGTTTTCCAGGTTCGGGGATTGAACCAAGGGGGACAGTCAGCGGCGCGGGACGTGCGACCGTTGTGAGCCGACTCGATCCCTTTTGGCCGTTGCGGCTTGGTTCGCGATCCGGGCCGCAACGCATCAACCAAGGATCAAGGACAGGATAGGACCGGAAAGGATACCGATGACCGGCCTCGACCTGGAAACCTTCCTTCGTCTGCTGCGGGCCGACCTGGGCGCCTGGGCCAGCCTGGGGGCGATCGTCTTAATCGTCGCCCTGATGGCCTGGACAAGCTGGGGATCGAAGCGCGTCCTGCGCAAGTGCCTGGTCGTGTCGGTCCTGATCCATCTCGGCATGGTCGTCTATGGGGGGCGGCTGCCGATCGTCCTCTTCCACATGAGCCCCTTGCCGGTCGCTGACCGGCTTGAAGAACGGATTACCCGGATCAGGGTCGCGCCGGAACCTCTACATGGGGAAGAGGAAGGAACCACCACCACGCCCGACGGTCGAGCCCGCCGTCGCCTGGCTGACTGGGACCGACCGGCCACCCCCTTGACGATGCTTACCCCTGACCTGCGGCCGACCCGTCCCGAAGCCCCTC
>JBDTIR010000196.1:0-1548 GCA_039936275.1 Isosphaeraceae bacterium
AGTTCTTCAGGCTCCTGGTCACCTCGGCCGCCTATCGCCAATCGGCCGCGATCACCCCTGAGAAACTCCAGAAGGACCAGGACAACCGCTTGATCTCGCGAGGCCCAAGGTTCCGCATGGACGCCGAGATGGTCAGGGATTACGCCCTGGCCGCCAGCGGCCTTTTGACCGGCGAGATCGGCGGGCCGAGCGTCAAACCCTATCAGCCCGAAGGCGTCTGGGAAGCCGTGGCGATGATCGGCAGCAACACTCGCGACTACCAGCGCGACAAGGGCGACGCCCTTTACCGCCGGAGTATTTACACCTTCTGGAAACGCGCCGCCCCTCCGGCGTCGATGGACGTTTTCAACGCCCCCAGCCGCGAAACCTGCACCGTCCGCCGAGAGCGGACCAACACCCCCTTGCAAGCCCTGGTCACGCTCAACGATCCGCAGTTCATTGAGGCCGCCAGGCATCTGGCCCAGCGCGCTTTGAACGACAGCGGAACCACGCCCGAGGCTCGCCTCGACTTCCTCGCCAGGCAGCTCACCGCCCGCTCGTTTCGTCCCGAGGAAGGCCAGGTGGCCCGGTCGTCGCTCGACGACCTGCTTGCCTATTACACGGACCACCGTGACGACGCGAAGGCGCTCTTGAGCGTCGGCGAATCCAAGACCGACCCGGGGCTCGACGCTCCCACCCTGGCGGCGTGGACCATGCTGACGAATCAGTTGATGAACCTGGACGAAGTCTTGAACAAATAAGCGCGGCGATGGTTACGTCATTCCAGATTCATGAATGAGGACGATTCTAATGGACCCGATTCACGACTACGTCCGGTCGGAAACGCGCCGACAGTTCTTCCGCAAGGGGGGGAACGCCCTGGGTTCGGCGGCCCTGGCCGCCTTGATGGGCGGCGGTCGGTTTGGTGGTCAGGCCCTGGGGGCCGAGGCGTCCAGGGGGAGCCTTCCCGGCCTGGCGCACTTCGCTCCCAAGGCCAAGCATGTGATTTATCTGCATATGGTCGGCGGTCCTTCACAGATGGATCTGTACGATTACAAGCCGACGATGGTCAATTACTATGACAAGGATCTGCCTGATTCGGTGCGCATGGGGCAACGGCTCACAACGATGACCTCGGGGCAGGCCCGGTTCCCGATTGCGCCTTCAAAATATAAATTCCAGCAATACGGCCAGTCGGGCATGTGGGTGAGCGAACTCTTGCCGTATACGGCCAAGATGGTTGACGACATGTGCTTCATTCGAAGCATGAAGACCGACGCCATCAATCATGAGCCCGCGATCACCTATATGCAGACGGGCAACCAGATCACGGGCAAGCCTTGCATGGGGTCGTGGGTGTCTTACGGCCTCGGTTCAGAGAACGAGAATCTACCGACGTTCGTCGTCCTGGTGGCCAAGCCGACAAACACCGAACAAGTCCAGGCGATCTCGGCGCGGTTGTGGTCGTCCGGCTTCCTGTCTGGCGAGCACGCGGGGGTCTCGTTCCGCACCGGTGGCGACCCGATTTTGTACATCAACAATCCCCCGGGGGTGCCCACCGCGATCCGC
>JBDTIR010000197.1:0-1983 GCA_039936275.1 Isosphaeraceae bacterium
GCTACAAGTCGCAAGAGAAGACGAGGCGGGCCAAGACGGGAATGAAGGGCAAGCCGGGCCGGAAGCCCAAGGCCGGCATCGGCCAGGCGGCGGAGGGGGATTCGGCCTCGTCGCCGAAATCGGCCAAAGGAGAGGCCAACCTTCTGGCTGCCATGGAAGCGATGAAGCCGCTGGTCTCGAATCTGGGCGCGGAGCGAGTCAAGCGGATCGTCGATTTGCTGGGTTAGTCGCGATGACTTGATGTCTTCACGGGGCTTTCTCACAGGTTCCTCCAGGAATCCTGGAGGTAAAGAACGCTCCGATCCGGGAGGAAGGTCGATGCGCCTTGGCCAATAAAAAACCTCCGGCCGTATGAGGCCGGAGGTCGTTTGGTCTCGAAACCGTCCCAACACACTCAACCTTGCGGGGTTGACTTCGCGGGAACCTGACCGGCCGGATAGCTCTTGGACGGGGCCTGGGCCTGCGGATACGACTTGGACGGCGCCTGGGCCTGCGGATACGACTTGGACGGCGCCTGGGCTTGCGGATACGACTTGGACGGCGCCTGGGCTTGCGGCAGGAACTTGTGCGGTGCCTGGGGCTGCGGCAAGACCTTGCTGGGGGCTTGAGCTTGCGGGAACGACTTGTGCGGCGCCTGGGGTTGCGGCATGACCTTGCCGGGGGCCTGATCGGACTGAGCGAAGGATGGCGACGAGACGCCGACGCACAGGGCGGAGGCGGCCAAGAAACCCATTACTCGACGGCTGGACATGGGATGCAATCTCCTGGGTGGTGAGGTGAACACGGGCCCGACACTCGTAGACCGGAACACAGACCGAGTCTCCGACGTGTGCTCTATTATACATGCTCGCGGTTTGCGATGTCTGGGTATTTTGCGAAATTTTCAAAGATTGTAGTGATTGTATCGACCGGCCACGCGCGTCAAGCCGTGGCAACTGGGGTAGATCGGGTTTCTGCAAACTTGGGACCAAATTCATAAAATCTCCGGTTAAGTGAAGGAGAGAGGGCAATCTTGGATTCGTTGGCCCGTCTTGAGTCTGATCGGCGACGGCGGGTATAACCGATGGAGAATCAAAGTTGAAGGTCGAGGGGGCGAGGTCGGCGGCCGACTCCCTTCTTTGAGAGCGCGGCCATCGGGAGATTGGTCGTTGAGACGGCCCCGGTGATCGCTTGTCCAGGGAGACGGACCAGTGAATGTTGCTTTGCCCTGCTCTGTGGCCCGATGGGTCTGGACCGGCCTGGTTCCGGGAGTGTTGGTTCTTGCTTTGGTTCCCAACGCCCGGGGCCAGGAGACGCAAGGCTCTCCCGAGAGAGCGGCGACCGCCATTCGAGCGCCGGCCGCCTTGGTCTTCGCCAACTCACTCTTACGCGACCGCAAGTATGACCTGGCGGCCGACGAATATGAGCGGTTCCTCAAAGCCAACCCGGCGGGGATCGACGCCGCCAACGCTCGGTTCGGCCTGGCCCACGCCCGGTTGTATCTGCTTCAGTACAAGGACGCCCGCCAGCAGTTCGAGACGTTCCTGAAACTGGCTCCAAACCATCCAGACGCCGCCACCGCCTGGTTCCGGGTCGGCGAAACCTCCTACATGCTCTCCGACCTGCCCAAGGCTCGCGCCGCGTTGGAATGGTACACGACGAACTATCCGGGACATCGCTTCCTTGACATGGCCTGGCCCTACCTGGGCGACGTCAGTTACGCTCTCAAAGATCTGCCCACGGCTCGAACCGCGTATGAACATGCGCTCAATGACTTTCCTGAAGGTCGGTTGATTGACCGGTCCCGCTACGGCTTGGCCCGCACCCTGGCCAGTCAAGGGGAGGTCGCCCCCGCCCTGGCCTTGCTGGAGCCCTTGATCGCCCGGGGAGGGCCGCAATGGGCCGACAAGGCCCGGTTCCAGGTCGGCGAGGTCCAGGCCCTCGCCGGGCGCGCCGACGACCAAGGGGGGCGGCCCGACCAGGCGAAAACCCACTATCAGGCCG
>JBDTIR010000198.1:0-5237 GCA_039936275.1 Isosphaeraceae bacterium
TTGGTTTATACCATTACCGCTTTCAACAACGGCCCCAGCGCCGCCACGAATGTCGTTCTAGACGCAACGTTGCCCACGACGGTCACGACGGACCTGGCCAAAACCAGCGTCAGCCAAGGGTCGTTCACGCTGGCCGGTAACATCTTTCAGGCCCTCTTCGGCACGATCGCGTCCGGGGATACAGCCACGGCCACGATCACCGTCACGCCCAACAGCGTTGGCTCGATCACGATCACTTCCTCAATCAATGGCGACCAGATCGACGCCGACACGTCGAACAACACCGCAAGCCACTCGACGACGGTCAACGTCCCGATCGACCTGTCGATCCAGGTCTCGCCCAATCCCAACCCGGTGATCGCGAACGGCACCTTGACGTTCACGATCCTGGTCACCAACAACATCAACGGCCCCAATGCGGGTTCCGCCAGCGGGGTGGTGGTCACCAATACTCTGCCTGCTGGCTCGACGTTCCTGAGTGCTTCAACCGGCCAGGGCAGTTTCACCCAGCCGGTCAACGGGGTCATGAATCTCAGTCTCGGCACGCTCGCCCCTGGTGCGACCGTGGCTTCGACGATCACCGTCGCTGTCGGCCCGACCACGGGGATCATCACGAACGTCGCGACCGTCAGTGCTGACGAAACCGACACCAACCCTTCGAACAACACGGTTTCGACCGATGTCGAGGTCAAGCCCTCGGCCGACCTGGCGGTCACGATGACCGCCAGCCCGAACCCCGTCCTCGTGGGCAACCAGCTCGTCTACACGATCACTGTCAACAACAGCGGCCCCGCGAACGCCAGCGGCGTGATCCTGACCAACACCTTGCCAGCAGGGGTCACGGTTGATTCAATCTTCCCCAGCCAGGGGAACGCGACCCAGTCTGGTAATCTGATCACGGCCGACTTCGGCGCGATCCTCGCCAGCGGCTCGGCCACCTTGACCATCGTGGTCAGACCCACCGTCTCGGGCACAATCACCAACACCGCGAGCGTCGCGTCCGACGACCTCGACCCGAACCCGACAAATAACACCGCCAGCGTCTCGACATCAGTCAGTCCCGCCGACGTTGGGGTCACGATCACCGCCGCGCCGAACCCGGCGGTCCTAGGCGCGAACCTGGTCTATACCATCGTCGTGACCAACTTCGGCCCCGCGGGCGCGACCGGCGTCCAACTGGTCAACCAGCTTCCCCCGGGGGTCCGGTTCGTCTCGGCTACCTCGGACCAGGGGACGCCCTTCGTGAACGGCAGCGTGGTGACAACCGACATCGGCTCGCTCGCCGCCGGTGCCTTGGTCCGAGTCCGGGTTACGGTCGTCCCTTTGAGCTCGACCATCTTGACGACCACGGCGTCAGTCACGTCCCTCGAAGACGACAATAACCCGGCGAACAACACCGCCTCGCTCCAGACGGCGGTCAGCCCCGCCGACTTGACCGTCCTGGCCGCCAGCGCGCCGACGGCGGTCCTGGTGGGCGACCAACTCAACTTCGTGGTGACCGTGGTTAATCACGGCCCTGCTGTCGCGAGTGGGGTCGTCCTGACGAACACATTGCCGCCAGGCGCTGTGTTTGTCTCGGCCGTCGGTCCCAACTTCAACGCGATCGGCTCGCCGGTTGGCGGCGTGATCACCGCTACGATCAACACCCTGGCCCCGGGCGCCACCGCCACCTTGGTGATCACCGTCAGGCCGACGGCCGTCGGTGCCAGCGTGAACACGGCCCATGTGGTTTCGACCAACCTGGACCCCAACCCGACCGATAATACGACCACGGCCCTGGCCAACGTTACCAACCAGCCAGGCACGCTCCAGTTCGCCTCCTCGGTCTTCTCGGTGAACGAAGGGGCAGGCACGGCGATCATCACCGTCACCCGCACCGCCGGGAACCTGGGCGCGGTCACGATCCCTTACCTCGCGTTCGGCGGCACGGCGGTCCCTGGCCTCGACTACACGCCGACTTCTGGCTTGCTGGTCTTTGGTGACGGCGAGACGGTCAAGTCATTCACCGTGCCGATCATCGACAACACGATCACTCAGCCCGACCGTTCGGTCATTCTTGCCCTGGGAGCGCCCTCAGGCGGCGCGACACTTGGCCCCTTGGCAAGTGCCACGCTGATCATCCACGACAACGACCCCGACCTTACCGGCCCGACCGTCACCGACATCCAACTTCTCGGCGGCATCCGGGTCACCGGGGTTGTGCTCAGCTTCAGCGAGCCGCTCAACCCTGTCACGGCGTCCGACCCGCGCAATTACGCCCTGTTCGCGACCAACCAGCGGCTTCGGGGCGGCGGACGAGGTGACGTGTCCGTTCCCATCGCCTCGGTTCTCTACGACCCGATCAGCAACCGAGTGCTCCTGACCCCCGTCCGTCCACTTCAGGCGAACCAGCTCTATCGGGTCGTGGCCAACGCCGGTCCCGGGGGCCTGACCGACCTGGCCGGCAATCCGCTTGACGGCGACGCCAACGGCGTCAACGGCACGAACCTGGTACGGACCTTCGCCAGAGGCACGAACCTCGTCTACGGTGACAGCAACGGCGACGCGGTGAACCTGCGGCTCAGCGGCGGAGGCTTCCTCAGCCTGGTCCGAGCCGCGAACGGCGATGCACAGGTGGTTAGTATCCTTGGCAACGCCCGGCGGCACTCAACCATCTCGGGCAGCGTCCGGCCGAGCCGTACCGGCGGCGACGGCGTTACTACGATCGGCCGGATCGACGGCCTCGAACCGTTCGGTCGGATTCGCTCCACCTTGCGTACGCCCCCATTCATCGTGGGCAACCAGCCCTTGTTCGCCCCCTCGCTCATCCGGCCCGCCGCCGTGGACGCCCTGCTCGCCTCCGGTGATCTCGTCAACAGGAATCAGCCCCTCAATCGCGGTCATCGTTGATCGATGATGACGGATGATTGATGACGAACATTCGTCATCAATCAACCGTTTTCTGGAATCTGGGTAGAATCTGGAATCTGGAATCCTGAAATTTGGAATCACTCCGGATCGAGGGCCTGAAGTTCCTCAGGGACAAACCGGCCGTCGATCCGGATTGGCACACCGTCGAAGCAGATGGTGCCGCCGCCGTACTCGGGACGCTGGATCTGCACGAGGTCCCAGTGGATCTTGGACCGGTTGCCGTTGTCGGCCTCGTCATACGCCTGGCCGGGGGTCAGATGGAAGCTCCCCGCGATCTTCTCGTCGAAGAGAATGTCGCGCATCGGGTGCAAGATCCGCGGGTGACAGCCGATCGACCATTCACCGGTGTAAGAGGCCCCTTCATCGGACTCGAAGATCCGCCTGAGTTTCTTCACATCGCCCCCGACGCAGTCGGCCTTGATGATCCGACCGGCTTGGAACTCCAGGCGGATGCCGTCAAACGACGACCCTTGATAAATCGTCGGTGCGTTGAAGGTGACGTACCCTTCGATCGAGTCGCGCACGGGAGCGGTGAAGACCTCGCCATCGGGGATATTCATTTCACCAGCGCACGGGACGACCGGAATCCCTGCGATCGAGAATCGCAGATCGGTCCCGGGTGCATTGATGCTCACCTCTCTGGCCGCGTTCATGCGCTGGACCAACGGACGGAGCGCCTTGGCCAGCCTTGGGTAATCAAGATTGCAGGTGTCGAAGTAAAAGTCCTCGAACGCCTCGGTGCTCATGCCAGCTTGCTGAGCCATGCTCGGCCCTGGCAGGCGGAGCACGCACCATCTGGTCTTCTTGACCCTCCGCTCGAAGTGGACCGGCTTGGCGACGTGCTCATTATAAAGCGCCATCCGATCGCTCGGGACGTCGGCCAGCTCATTGATGTTCCGCGTCCCTCGCAGTCCGAGGTACGCCTGCGCCGATTCCATCCTGAGCATTTCATAAGCGCCGATCGCCTTCATTTGGGGCACGGAGGCGTGGCGGATCAGGTCGCGAACGATCCGGTTGTTCTTGGTCTCGACCAGAGGGTAGGCCCCTCGAAGCGCGGCTTTCTTGACCAAGAGGCGCGGCAAGGTGTCGTCCTCAAGGTCGAAACACTCAATCAAGAGGGTCTCACCGGCCTTGAGCCGGGTCGAGTGGTTGAGCAAGATGTCGGCCAGGGTCTCCCATCGAGGGTCAGGCATGGTCGGCGTCGTCTCCGTTTGGCGGCCTTTGCTTTGATTTCAAGGTTCGGTCTCATGAGACACGATCAAGGACCAGCGTACAATCCAGGATCGGCCAACCCAACAGTTCTTGGTCACGCACACCCAAACCCGGACCAAGGGCATTGCGAACCCCCAGGGTCTTGAGTTACGCTTGGCACCACAACACGCGCACCAAAAGGCGGCTCGCCGGCTCGAATCCGGGGATAATCCGCGCTGAGCGCGTTCAGAGAACAAACCAATATCTCTTTGAATTCAGGAGATCCGTTACGGTGTCGCTCTTTGATTTGACAGGCAAGGTCGCCATCATCACCGGGGGCAACGGAGGCATTGGCCTGGGCATGGCCAAGGGCTTGGCCCAGACCGGTGCTCGCGTCGCCTTGGTCGGTCGCAACGCCGAGAAGTCGGCCAATGCGGCGCGGGCCTTGACCGAGGAACTGGGCTGCGAAGCCCTCGCCGTCACCGCCGACGTGTCCCTGGAAGCCGACTGCACCCGGATCGCCGACGAAGTCTTGGCCCGCTTCGGCCGGATCGACATCCTGATCAACAACGCCGGCATCAATATCCGCAAGCCGCCGCAAGACGTCTCGCTGGACGAGTGGCAAAAGGTGCTTGACGTCAACCTGACCAGCGCCTTCATGCTGGCCAAGGCGGTTTATCCCTCGTTCAAAACGGTCGGCGGCGGCAAGATCATCAACATTGGCAGCATGACCTCGATCTTCGGTTCGAGCTTCGCCTCGGCCTACGCCACCAGCAAAGGGGGGATCGTCCAGCTCACCAAGAGTCTTGCCCTGGCCTGGGCCGCCGACAACATCCAGGTCAACGCGATCCTCCCCGGTTGGTACGACACCGAGTTGACCGAACGTGCTCGGGTTGAGATCCCCGGCCTGCATGAGCGCGTCCTGGCCCGGATTCCCGCCGGCCACTGGGGCAAGCCCGCCGAGATCGCCGGCGCCGCGGTCTGGCTCGCCGGCCCGGCCAGCGACTACGTCACCGGCGTCGCCATCCCGATCGACGGCGGCTACACCGCGATGCTCTGAGCCTTTGGAAGCACCAATCCCCCGCCATTTAAATCAAGAGGGCGGCCAGGCCAAATCCGCGAAAGACCCCTGGCCG
>JBDTIR010000199.1:0-3198 GCA_039936275.1 Isosphaeraceae bacterium
ATCGCCGCCTTGCGCGATCCCAAGGCCCAGGCCGCCCAGCGCAGCATTCCGGTCGGCCCTTACCGGATCGCCGTCGTCGCCTCGATCCGCTCGCGAGCCGCCGGCCAGGTCGTGATCCAGGGGATGCCCAACAAGCAGCTTGAACTACTTGTCCCCTCGTTCTCCAGCGGCAGCTCCGCAACCAAACCCGTACTCGCTGCCTGGACCTACACTAACAACAGCCTGGCAATCACCTACAACGACCACCAAGGCACCCAGCGCTACATCCTCTGGAACGCCCCGACCAGCCAGCAAACCAACTTCTCCGCCCCTGCCGACCTCAACCACACGCTCTACCAACTCGGCCTCGAAGCCCCCGACCAGCTCAACAGCGCCCTGTCCAAGAAGTTCCGCCCCACCAACCCGGTCTGAACCAAGCCCCTTTTTTGGACGGTCAGCGCTCGGGCCCTCCAAGAAGGAACGCCTTATTCCATCCCATTCTTTGCAAATTTCCAAAATTCCCCAGTTAGTTATAGACATCCCGTCCCCTGCTCGCGATGATGGTAGGTAGATTAAGGCTCAATCGCCGATGTAGGCGGTTTATCGGCCTTCTTTGGTCTATGCGTGACCCATTCGGTTTAGTTCGGGAGTCCCCTTCGATGTCCCGTGACGCCACTGCTGGTTTGTTCGCGTCCATCGTCACCAACCGCTTCGCGGAGGAAGACGGCGACGCCTTTGACGCCACGATTGACGGCCTGCGCCTGGAGCTGGCCCCGACAACCATCTTTGAGTCGCTCTGGGTCGACATGGCCCTGATGGCCATCAAGCGCCTGCGCACCTCAGCCATGCTTGAGGACGACGACTCCCCCACCGACTCCCATTGGCTGCGCTATCAGTCAATGGCCGAACGCAGCCTGAACAACGCCGTCAAAAACATCGAGAAATGCCGACGCCTGGCCGCCCGCGCCCTCGACACCGCGCCCAACATCCCCCAAATTCCGCCCAGCCCGCCGCCCGTTCCGATCCCGATTCCCGAACCAAAAGCCGTCGCTCCGCCCAAAGAGACCCCCATTTCACCCGAACCGCCCAAGGCAACGGACTCGACCCCGAAACCGCCCACCACCGACTCCCCCGAGCAGATCGCGAAGCTCAAGCAGGTGATCGACACCACCGAGACGCTCGGCGAGCTGTTCGGCGGGATCGACCCAACCTTGCGGGCCGAGTTCCTCGAACCCTTCCGCGAGGACGTCGTGGCGATGCTCTCCGAAGGGTTCACGCCGGAAGAAATCGTCCGAGGCTTCCCCGGCCTGACCCTCGACGACATTCGGGCGTTCCAGACCGGCGCATCGCTTCCAAACCCCTCGCTCGCCGGGCCTGATCCGGCAATCCAGGCGGCCTGACGCGATCAAACGCATCGGTTTTCGACCGACGTTTGGGATTCCGCGCGCTGAACCATCATATCTATACAATTGTTCACACATTTAAGGTAATGCGCTCGCCTTACAAGAAGGACCAATGCCCGGTCACGAGCACGTAAATCCCCAATGCCAGGTTCGCCGCCATGTGGCTGGCGACGCAGGCGGAGAGGCTTTTCGATTTCCAGAGCAACCAGGCCCAGGCCAGGCCGGTTAATAAGGCAGGCAGCCACTCGGGATGGGCCAGGGCAAAGAAGAGCGAGGTGATCGCCGCCGCGGCAGGGGTAACTCGGCCGACCGGGACCCGTTCAAACTCGGGGTCGATCACGATGCGCATCAGGAACGACCGCCAGAACAGTTCCTCAATGAACGGCACCACGACGACCAGGCCGACCATGCGGATCGCCAGGAACCCCAATCGTCCGGGGCCGGAAAGCTTCCCCGGGTCGAACCCCTGCCGTGTTCCCAGGAACGGCAGTGAAGGGTAATGCCCGTCGAGCCCGACCCAGACCACGGCCACCGCCACGCCCAGGCCGATCGCCAAGGCGAGCGTCTTGAGCCCCGGCCACGGCTTCAGGTCGCGCCAGGCGGCTCGGCAGAGCCACGCCGCCACGACCACGACCGCGATCTTGACCGCGTAGGCCACCGGATACCAGGTCAAATGCGGCCCCTCGGCCGACTGCGGCAAATATCCTTCCAGCGAGGTCAAAACCAGGAACGTCGCCATCGGCGCGACATACAAGAGCCAGGAATGAGGAGACGGCGCCGACTCGGTCATCAAGGAGAACCTTTATGGGACATGACATGAGACCCTGGATGCAGCACGGAGTTTAGCCCAACACGGTCGCGCAGGGAAAGGCCGCGATCTGATTCAACCGACGATCCAATCCAGCAAGCCCGTCCGGTTCAGGAACCAATCGAGCACTCCGCAAACGATGAGGATGGAAACGACGCCCGCCATGATGAGGACGACGGCAAAGACAACAATCCTCTCCAATACCTCAGCGTGCGGCCCCTGATCGATCCCTCGCCGCCGTGCCCATCGGTTCCAGATCCAGGGGAGGACGAGAACGGGAAGACTCACGAGCACCCCGAACATCGATCCAAACAAGGCACCGAACCAGAAGTACCGATTCTCTGATCGCGACGCCGCCGCAAGCCCCGCGAAGACCAGGGCGAACCCGGCGACGAGGGCCGAAAGCATCCAGAGTTTCAGGCGCTGTTTCATGAACCCGACTCTACACAATCAGCATCGCGTCACCGTAACTGTAGAACCGATACCCCTGACCGATCGCCTCGGCATAGGCCGCGCGGATCAGGTCCACTCCGGCCAGGGCGCTGACCAAGACAAGCAGGCTGCTGCGAGGGAGGTGGAAGTTGGTGACCAGGGCGTCCAGACCTTGAAACACGTGGCCGGGGCGAAGGTAAAGCGCGGTCTCGCCCGCGAACGGGTGGAACGTGCCGGTGGCGTCGGCCGCTGTCTCCAGGGTGCGGGCCGAGGTGGTGCCGACGGCGACAATCCGCCCCCCCTGCCTTCGCCTGGCGTTCAGGGTTTCGGCCGTTGGGCTCGACAGTTCCGCCCATTCGGCGTGCAAGGCGTGGTCCTCGATCCGCTCGACCTCGATCGGCCGGAAAGTGCCCAGGCCAACATGCAGGGTGACGTCCACCCGGTCGATCCCCCTGGCCGTCAGGCGGTCGAAGACCTCGGCCGTGAAGTGCAACCCGGCCGTCGGCGCGGCGACCGCGCCCGGGACCGAGGCATAGAGGGTCTGATACCGCAATCGGTCGCCCGGTCCTTCGCGTC
>JBDTIR010000200.1:0-10103 GCA_039936275.1 Isosphaeraceae bacterium
CTCGGCCGGTTCGTCATCCCGATCTACTACGTCCTCGGCGAACGCCTCCGGGGCAGCCACCCGAATCCGGACCCCCGGGCTCCCACGTCCACGGCTCCCGACGATCACGCCCCCGACACTCACAAGACGCAGCCGGACCCGGCCTTGGCCTGAAACCCGGCGGTTGTTGAGATCCACCCGACAAGAATTGCGGAGGATGGTCGATGGCAAGTGGCCTCGCCAATGTCAACAATTAACTTTGTGATGATTTTTGAGATATATGTGATTGGATACTGATGTCTCTTCAAGACCTTTCGCCGTCGCACGTTCTCAATCGCCGATGAACCTGTGAGTGGTGTTCGCCGCCTCGGCCGAAGAATCGATGGTCAAGAGCTACGAACTCGGATAGATTTATGCGTCGGCGACTTCGCTGACGTCGCGACTTTGGACCTCTGGAGGCATCGACCATGAACGTCCGTGTGACATCTCTGGGAGTCCTGGCAGTTGCCGCAAGCCTCAGTCTGGTCATGGCCCGGGACCAGCCGGCGAGGGAGCCTGATGCCGCTCTCGCAGACGCCGGCCAGGCCACGGCTCCGCCCGAGAGGGAGTCTGATGTGCGGTCGATCACTGACCTGCTCGCCTCGTTTGTCAAGTCGTACAATGCGAAGGACGCCAAGGCGATCGGTGAGCTGTTCACGGCGGAGGCCGAGATCGAGGACGAGGACGGAGACATCATTCAGGGCCGTGATGCCATCATCGCGCGCTTCGCCGATACCTTGGCCGGGGGCGAGGCTGGCACCCTCAGCCTGGAGTCTGAGTCCTTACGCTTCCTGGGGACGGACCTTGCCATCGAGGAAGGCACGGCGTCGCTCTCGACCGAGAACGACTCCCCGCCCAGCACGAACCGGTACAGTGTGATCTACGCCCGGCAGGGTGGCCGCTGGCTCCATGCGCGGGTCCGCGACGAGCCGGAAGAAGAGGTTTCCGCGCACGAGCACCTCAAAGAGCTCGAATGGTTGCTCGGCAAGTGGGTCAACGAGAGCGACGACGAGGTGGTCTTCACCATCTGCAAGTGGTCGGAAGACGGCAACTTCCTTCTGCGGAACTTCGACGTCAAGGTCGAGGGCCGCATCGCCCTGCGCGGCAACCAGCGCATCGGCTGGGACCCTCAGAAGGGGCGGTTCTGCATGTGGGTCTTCGACGACCGTGGCGGCTTTGCTGAGGGTCTGTTCTCTCGCGACGACGACCGCTGGGTCGTCAAGGGCACGGGCGTCCGATCCGACGGCCAGTCTGTCTCCTTCGCCACCGCGATAACCCCCTTGAGCAAGGACCGACTGCGTTGGGAGACCCTGGAAAGGTCCGTCGGCAGTGAGACCACGCTCGACACTGATCAGTTCGACCTGGTCCGACAGCCGCCAGAACCCGGCAAGTGAACAACCACGGCGAACCAAGACCCGCGACCCCAAGACATCGGCGCGATATTCCGGGAGACAAGCGATGACACCTCGACTCGGCAGACTGCTCCTGTGTCTCATCCTGGCACTCGCCTTCGATTCGGCGGCCCTGGCTCGTGGCGGGCGCGGAGGCGGCGGCGGTGGCGGCGGCGGGATGCCGCGTGGAGGCGGCGGTGGGTTCTCGGGCGGTGGGATGCCGGGTGGAGGCGGCGGTGGGTTCTCTCGCAGCCCGGCCGTTAGCAGCCCCCGGCCGGCCCAGCGACCGTCGAATTCCGGTGGGGCGGGGGCTCGCCCCGCCACACGTCCCTCCGGGCCCAGCCTCGGCAACCGACAGGGCACCGGTCAGTCGCGCCCGGGTGCCCGCCCCGGAACTGCCAACCGGCCCTCGACCCTTCCCTCCGGTCCGGGCCTCGGCAACCGACCCGGCATCGACAACCGGCCCGGTGGCGTCGGTGGGGTCGGCAACCGTCCCGGCATCGACAACCGACCCGGTGGCGTTGGCGGCGTTGGCAACCGTCCCGGCATCGACAACCGGCCCGGTGGCGTCGGTGGCGTTGGCGGCGTTGGCAACCGACCTGGCATCGACAACCGGCCCGGCGGGGTCGGTGGCGTTGGTGGGGTCGGCAACCGTCCCGGCATCGACAACCAGGTCGGCGGGATCGGCGGGGTCGGCGTTGGTGGGGTCGGTGGGGTCGGCAACCGTCTCGGTGGCGTCGGCGGCGTCGGCAACACGATCAATCGGGGCGATGTCAACGTCGGAGGGATCCGGCAGAACAACCTGGCCGGAATCGGCGTCGACCCGGGCTACGGGGTCCGTCCGCCCTCCTCCAACAACTGGCGGGGCGCGTACTGGGGCTACCACAAGGGATGGGCCAACGGCTACTGGCACGGCAACAACAACAATAACAACTGGGGCTGGGGCCGGTTTGCCGCCGGGGCCGCAGTCGGCGTGACCGCCTGGGCCCTCGGCTCGTCGTTCTACAACTGGGGCTACAACAGCTACGCGAACCCCTATTATGCCAATGCGGCCGTGGCGCAGCCGATCGTGATCGAGCAGATGGTCGCCAGCGGTGAGCCGCAGACCGTCAGCGTCCCCGGGCTCGCCTACGACTACAGCCAGCCGATCGATACGCAAGCGGAGCCACCCTCCGCGGAGGTCGCCGACCCCGCCGTCGCGAAGTTCGACGCGGCCCGTGAAGCGTTCCGATCTGGTGACTACGCCGGCGCGTTGCGTCTCACCGACGAGGCGCTGAAGGTGCTCCCAAACGACGCGACCCTCCATGAGTTCCGAGCCCTGGTTCTCTTCGCGGCCGGGAAGTACGACCTCGCCGCCGGGCCGCTCTACGCCGTTCTCTCCGTCGGCCCCGGCTGGGACTGGACGACCATGATCGGTTTGTACCCTGGTGCCGACGTCTACACCGCACAGCTCCGCAAACTCGAGGAGTTCGTCGGGGCTAACCCGTCCACGACGGCCGGCCGCTTCGTCCTGGCTTATCACTACATAACCCAGGGTCACACCGACGCCGCCGTGGCCAAGCTCAAGGAGGTCTTGGCCCTGTCGCCCGAGGACACACTGTCCGCCCAGCTCGTCAGGCAGTTCTCCAAGCCGAGCACCACGCCGAGCACGGCGGCCGCCCCGACTGCCCCGGCTGCCCCGACAGAGCCCAAAGCGCCGGTCAAAGAGGGTCAGCTCTCCGGCGACTGGGCTGCACGCCCGGCCAACGACACCACCATCCGTCTGAACGTCGCGGACAACGGAGCCTTCACGTGGACGGTGGACTCCAAAGGCAAAGCTCAGAAGCTCACGGGTAAGTGGTCGCTCGCTGACGACCTGCTCACAATGGCGCAGGCGGAACAAGGAGGGGCGTTGGTGGGCCACGTCACCTGGCAGGCTGAGGACCGCTGGACGTTTCGGGTGATGGGGGGTGGGCCCGAGGACCCGGGGCTCTCCTTTTCCCGGTGAGACCCATGCCGCGCGGGGTCGGCCGTGCTCCGACCGGCCGGCGGCTGTACTGGAGCTGCCGGCCATTCCGCTCCGGTCCTCGGAAGGAAGTCAGCCCGTACCGGGCGTTATCTGGACATGTCCACATTCGACTTTTGGGAGTTGCTCCACACCGACCCGGTCGGGTTGACGCAACGACTGTCAACCCAGAGATATACGGAATGAGACAATCCCTGTGGAACATGGACCAACTGATTTCGTAAAGCGGGAGGTTAAGAGTTCGACTCTCTTCAGTGGCTCTCGCGTCTTCCCCTTTCGCCGTGCGCAGTTCACTGAGCTTCCAGTGGTCAGAGACTCGCCCGGGCTCTTGAAGGTCGGGCAAATGACCCAATCCAACACGAAACGACCTTCTCGTTCACGAGCGGTCAACCTGTCAGGGGCCGTTTTCGCTTGAGTTGGGACAAGGCCGATGCTCAAAAAGGGTTGATCGAAACTAGATTAGCTCACTTATGCACGTACTCCCAGCGGTGACTCGGGGGACAGGCGATCTCGGCCTTGGTTGTGGTCGTGCTCGAGTTCCTTGGCCTGGTTCTGCTGCGCGATGATCGGTTTGACGGCTTCGCCGTATTCCTCGACGAGCTTGCCGCCGAGCCATGCGGAGTAGAGGGACAGGCCGCCGCCTGCCAGGGAGAGCATCCGCGCGGCCAGGCTCGGGCGGCGACCGGCCCTGGAGGCGCGATCGCGAAGCACGTAACTGGTGACAAAGAGTGAGCTGGCCACGCCGTTGCCCAGGCCATGCGTGGTGGCGATGTCGTGGTTCGGCTGGCGGTCAACCGGAATGTAACCGTAGTCGTGCAGACCGGTCAGGATCGCGCCCGCGGCCCCTGCCAGACCGATGGCCATGCTGACTCTGGCCACGTCGTCGTACCGGCGCTCGCCAGTCACGAGGCCCAGGCCGTCACAAATCAGGCTCACGGTCCAGGCCCCCAGAGGCAAGGCGACGATCGCCGGATGGGGGCTATGGCCGATCAGTTCTTCCGTCTTGTCAATCGCGGCAGTGATGAGGTCCATAATTATTGGTCTCCTGATTCCAGAAATGTTCAAACCAGTTACACTTGACGAAGGACGAGGAGGTCCGATCCGTCCTCACGGGTTTCCTTGGGTCTTCGGCGTCGGGTAGGAAGATTCCCCCTCAATGAGCTTGGCGCCGCCGGTTTCGATGGCGGCCGGGTCAGCCCTCACGGATTCATCCCCCTGGCTGAGTTTCGGCTGATCGGTCTCGCCGCCTCCGCGTCCCCCGGTGCCGGCGTCGGTGTCGTTGTCACCAAGCTGACCGACGTCGAACCCGGGGGCCGGCAGCGCGGAGGTAGGCAAGTCGGTGCGCATCGCGGCGTTCTCGCCGTCACCCGGAGGGGGTCCGTTGGTCAGACCAGCGCCCGGGCGTCCCTGTCCGCAGCCAACTACCAGGCCAAGTAGAACCGCAGGGACGGCGACCTGGCAAAATCGTGCGATCATGACAAGATGCTCCAAGGGCGGAATTCAAAACAGTCCTCGACGTGATAAAGAACGCGAACGCCGTGCCGATGGCACACCGAATGCCTTGATCGCGCAGTGAACGCTCTCATTTAAGGCTTGCGGAATTCGCAACCGGAAATAGAAATTATGAGGAGGCGCCCGACGTGTTTCCCCCGCTTCGGCTTCGAGAGGCGATGAATCTCGGCGGTTTGTCGCCGCGAGAACTGGTGGTCCGCACCTGGAAGAAGATCAATGAAAATGAGATCATGACCAGGGCGTCGGCTGTGTCGTTTTACGCGATGCTGGCCTGCGTTCCGTTCATGGCCTTGATCCTTACGGTGACGGTGCAGATGTTGCCCAACCCGGTCACTGGAGAGAAAGGGGCCGGTAACCTGACCGTCGATCAGCTTCATTCCACCTTGCGCGGCCTGGTTCCCGAAGAGGGCTATCAGGTCATCGACAAGGTCATGGCCGACCAGATCGACCGGATCCAGAAACAACCGCCCTTGATCTTGTTAACCGTGGGTCTGGCAATTACCGTCTGGCTGGCGTCGAGCCTGTTCATGGCGGTCATTGACGCGATGAACCGGGTCTACGGAGTTGAGGAGTCTCGGCCGTTCTGGAAGCTGCGGCTGACGGCCATCGTCATGACCTTGATCCAGGCCGTCATCCTGGTCGGGTCGTTGGTCGCGATCGTCGCCTGGCCGGTCATCCTTCACTGGATGGGCTTGAGTTCCGGTGGAGCGATCGTGGCGACGGCCGTCCGCTGGGTGGTCATTTACCTCATGGTCCTGCTCAGCTTCGCCCTGACCTTCTTCGTCGGCCCGGACGCGGACCAGAGCTGGGAATGGATCACCCCGGGGAGCTTGATCGGCACGCTCGTCTTCTTGCTGGGGAGCCTGGGGTTTGCCCTCTATGTACAGAACTTTGGCAACTATGATAAGACGTATGGCTCGCTCGGCGGGGTGATGATTCTCTTGTTCTGGTTCTGGGTCTCAAGCTTGATCTTGCTCACGGCCGGTCAGGTTAACAAGATCATTGAAGAGAACTCCCCCTTGGGGAAATCCGAAGGCCAGAAGGTCGACCCGCCCGACTCGCCCGACTTTGAGAACATCGACCCGCAAATCCACCCCCGGAAGCAAGTTTGACGACCGTTCGGCGGAAATCGGGAAACCCTCGTGTCGCCGCCGCGTACGGATTTCGATGAACGTAAGGCGAAACGCCTTTTGTAGAGTCTTGGCCGATCCGGGAGGGAGCCCGTTGGTGACAGAGGCGAACGTTGAATACAAAAAGCCAACCGACAGCCCGGGGGTCTCTGACCCTTCGGCCCGGGGGGTCGTCGCGGCCCTGGCACTCTGCCTGGTCTTCGTCGCGTTGACGAGACTGCCTCTGGCGCGAACCACGGCCACTGACTTCGACGAAGTCGGCTATCTGGAGACGATCCAGCATCATCTGATGCCGATGCATCATACGCTCTTCCTCGCCCTTGGCCGATTGATCGGCGCGGGGGTGGACGACCCATACCGTGGATTCGTGCTCCTGGACGTGGTCGTCAGCGCCCTGGCCCTGGTCGCGGTCTGGTGGTGGCTGCGCGCCCTGACAGGGCCGAAAACCTCGGCATCGGCAACCCTGGCCCTGGGCTGCGGGCCGGTCTTCTGGGGCTACGGGGCGATGGCGGCCAACTACACGGCCATCCCCCTGGTCGGCTCGATCCTCCTGGGGATCGCCTATCGAGGCCGGAACACGCCAAAGCCCTGGCATCCGTATGTCTCGGCATTAATCCTGGCCCTGGGAACCGGATACCGGCAAGACATCGGCACGTTCTGGTTGCCGATCTTCCTGGTCATCCTCTGGCGGCATCGCTGGCTGGCCGCATTGCAGGCAGGCTTGCTGTTCACGGCCCTGAACCTGGCCTGGCTCGTACCGATGCTTCACGACGCTGGTGGATGGCAGGCTTACCGGGAAGCGAGCGCCGAATTCGCACACTCGGCCGGCTACATGAACTCGGTCTGGCACGTCGGCCTGATCGACGGCCCGTTGCGTTACGCGGTCAAAGGGGCCATGGCCCTGCTCTGGACGCTCGGCCCGGGGTTGCTTCTCGTGCCGGTCGGGCTGGTGCGCTTACGACGGATCGACGGCGGCGCGTTTCTTGCCGGGCTCCTGGCCCTCAGCGTCTTGCCAAGCTTGGGGTCGCACCTGCTCGTGCATTTCGGCGTGCCTGGTTATGCATTTCATTATGTTCCTGCCTTGATGGGCCTGATGGTCCTGGCGATTGGTCCCCCCGGGGTGCCCGACCGTGTCGGGGCCGCCGTCTTCCCGGGACTCGCCGCGATCCTTGCGGCGGTCTTCCTGTTGTACCCGACTGACTACGACCATCCAGGGTTCCGCGGAAGTTTCGATCTCGCCTTCGCCAGGCACACCCGGATCGGCCTGCGCACGCCGTCCCCGGTGCGCGACCCGGTCTTCTGGCGTACCGTCAACTCGCAAGAACTGCCAGGAGAGAGCGGCAGACGCACCGTCCATCCTCGCCAGACCCTCTCTGACCTGCTCGAAGGCACGCCCCCTACGGGCAACGACCCTCCTTGATCCCAAAAACGGGTTCAAGGCAGCGGCACGTTTTTGAATTCGAATTCCAAAGGGATGACGGCGACCTTGCCCGGGGTCTCGTAAATGAGTTGATAATTGGCGACCTTGCCAGGCATATCGACAAAGAGATATTCAAATCCGAGCTTGCCCTCACCGTCGGCGAACTGGTTGAACCCGCCGCCGTGGTCCCCTGTGTGTTCGAACCGGGTGCCGTCAGCGGCCAAGAGCCAGACCCGATTATTGAACAAACCTTGTTGAAAGGTCTCAAACACCGGGGTCTTGCCCCCCAGCTCGACCAGAACGCGAACCTTCCAGGCGTTTTCCTCGACGTCGGTCCCTTCCAGGGTCACGGCAACGTCACCTTGCTGCTTGGTCAGGTCTTTCCTGTCGAGGCTCGGGAAGGTGAAGGTCCGCAAGGCGGCAGGCACGGTCACGTCGGCCTTGATCTGGAACCTGGCGAGCGTCTCGGCCTTGCGGCTGGGGGCGTCCATGTTGACGTTCATCTCAATGATCGGGTTCTCATGCCGCAAGACCACGCTGCCCGACTCGTCCGAGACCGCCGGAAGCACCTCCCCCCCTTGGTCGTCAGTGATGGCCACGTCGTCAGCCTTCAAGCTCAAGAGCATCGGCCTGAGCCGCGGCTCCCAGGCCACTTCGAACTGCGCATTAGCCGTCGAGCCGCCGGTTTGTAGGTCGCGCTGGATCAGAATTTGCCGAAAGGCGATGCGGAACGGACCACTGTACGCGACCAGCGGCTTGACCGCCTCGGCACCGATTTCATCAGGCAGGCGCGTCGCGGGGCCAGGCATCAGGCCAATCGAGCCGTCGCCGGTGTAATATGACGGGGTGATTCCGGCCTTGGCGGCGATCAGGTCAAGCGCCTCGAAGAACGGCAGGTCCTTGATATCCAGGTCCATCGCCGGGTTGGTCGCGTCTTGCCCTTCGTCCTCGCGGCGATCGGTGATCGGGTTGCCGGATTGGGTCTGGAGCCGCTTGAGGGCCTCGGACAGCCGGATGCCTCCCCCTTGGATCGTGACCCTGGAGGCTTCAAAACTGTTTGACTCATCCGCCTTGTTGGCCAGGGCCTCGCGCACCTTGGCAAGCCTCGTTTTGAGGTCGGGGCTGGCCCCTTTGCCCGGGTCCGGCAGCAAGGGCAAGACCCGCGCACCGAGCTTGGTCAACGACGCCTGCGCGGCGTCGCGCGCGTCAACCTTGGCGTCGCCGAGCTTCTCGACCAGACGAGCCACCCGGTCTTTCAAAGCGGAGTCGGCCCCTTGACCATGCGCGACGCTGAACCCCGTCAAGACGGCCGTCAGAACATTGAACGCGGATCGCATGGTCGAGTCACCTCCAATATCGTCTCATCATATTCGGTGGATTTATCCCACCGTCCATTGTCCATTTTCCATGACCACCCGGCCGTCGGTTGAGACCCGTCCCCCTTGGCGGAGGTCCACAATCAGGTCCCAGTGCAGGGCCGATCGGTTGGTCCCGCCGGTCTCCGGATAGCTCTGGCCGAGCGCCAGATGGACCGTGCCGCCAATCTTTTCATCGTAGAGAATACTGCCTGTGAAGCGGTTGATCCCTTGATTGAGCCCGATGCCAAGTTCGCCGAGCCTGCGCGCGCCCGGGTCGAGGTCAAGCATCGAGAGCAGGTACGCCTCCCCGTCGTCGGCCCTGGCCGAGACGACCTTGCCATCCTCAAATTCCAGAGCGATGCCGACGACCTCGCGACCCCCTCGGCAGACCGGAAAGCTACAGCGGAGCCGCCCACGGGCGCTGGTCTCGATCGGCCCTGTGAAAATCTCCCCCGACGGCATGTTGCGCCTGCCGTCGGAATTGATCCAGGTCCGCCCGGCGACCGAGAGGGTCAGGTCGGTCCCTTCACCTTCGATCCGGACCTCGCGGACCCCGGTCATGAACCTGACCAGGCCGCCTTGCCTGCGCCCCAGGTCTTGCCAGGCCGCCGATGGGTCGTCGCGATCCAGAAACATCGCCGAGGCAACGTAGGCTTCGTAATCAGGCAAAGACATCTGTGCGTCATTGGCGTAAGCAAGCGTTGGAAACTGAGTCAAGGCCCAGCGCTTGCGGCTCGCCGCCCTTCGGATCGGGTCACGAGCCCGGTCCATGGTCGCCTGCCGACTCGGGTCGATCCGACTCATCGAGCGGGTATCAGACTCAGCAGCGATCCGAATTCGGGCGTCGACGGTCTGGGCCTCGTTCAAAGCGGTCGGGGCTTGATGGGCGAGTTGCGCCTCGGTCGCGTGCTCAAGGAAGAATTCCGCCAGGCCGGGCAATTCGAGCCTGACCAAAGGGAACGCCTCGCGCAAGACGACAGCTCGATAGCAGGCGTCAACCAACGGAGCGGCTCCGAGTTCCGAGCCGATCAAGATCGTCTCCCCGGGCTTGACCTGGAGACAGTAATCCACCAGCAAATCCGCCCATCGTGCGATCAGGTCAGCCGTCATCCACCGCATCCTTTTTATCCGGGATATCCGGATCATTGCCGTCGCGCTCCGAAGAATACCCCAAGAATATCCGGGCCGAACCGCCCCCGCAACGCAAAACATTGGCGGCTCTTGACTCGGGTGTCGCTCTCGATTCTGGAATTTGGATTCTGAGTCCAA